>JBKCTR010000669.1:0-5729 GCA_046318755.1 Planctomycetaceae bacterium | reverse complement strand
CCGAAACATCCCGGTGCGCGATGCGCCAGCAGAGGCGTGTCAGCGACATGGGGTTGGGCAGCTCGCTGCGACCCGGTCCTTGGGGAAGGGGGCTGCGAGGGGGAAGGCCCCGAGGTCGCCCAAGAGCCGCTTGGGGACGGTCTCTTGGGAAGGCTGTTCCCAGCGGCGGAGGCGGGCCGCGCCGGGACCTCCGAGGACCTGCCTGTGGGCAACAAAATAGCCCCAGGCAACACAGGTTGCCAGGGGCTGCGGTCGTGTGGTTGTTGCTGCGGGTTGTCGCCCGCGGCTTACTTGGCCGTCGCCTGCTCTTGCGGGGGCTTCGGAGGATCGAAGGTCCGCAGGGCCTGTCCGCTGGCTCCGTTCCATACCCGCAGCACGCCGTCTTGGCCGGCGGCAATGACGACAGTCTCACGCTCGGACGCGGCTGCGGCATACATGTAGTCGGCCGCTCCGGGGAAGTTGCGAACGTTGCTGCCATTGTCGGCCGTGTGGAACCGCACGGTCTTGTCGCCGCCGCAGCTCACGAAGTTGCCGCCGCGACCCATGTATTGGATGGCGGTGACCTGCTTGGCGTAGCCGGCGATGGTCCGCTGCTGCTCACCGGTTTCGACGTTCCAGACCTTGATGGCATTGTCGGCCCCGGCACTGGCGACCTGCTTCATGTCGCCCCGCCAGGAGACCCCCAGCACATGGTTGGTGTGTCCCTCGAACGACTTCACCAGTTTCCCCGTGGCGACATCGTGGATCTTCACGAACTTGTCGGCCGCTCCGGAGAGAATCTGCTTGTCGTCCCGCGAGAACTGCAGGGCGAAGACCGTGTCGCTATGGGCGGTCTCGAGGTTCTTCACCACGGCCTGCGTGGGGACATCCCAGAGGATCAATTCGCCCGAGCGGGAAGGATCGCCGCCGCCGGTGGCCAGCAGCTTGCCATCATTGCTGAAGGCCAGGCTGGTGATGCGATGGACGAGTGTGGAATTCGCGAGGTCATCGGGGGTTTCCTTCTTGGGGCCGAGCACGCCGGCCAATTTCCAGGCAGGATTGAGATCCCAAACCTTGGCCGCCTGGTCGTCGCCACCGCTGACCAGCGTGTGGATGTCTCCGAAGGCCAGCGAACGGACCGGGGAGCCATGTGCATCGAGCACTTCGAGGGCCGCGCCAGTCTCGGCGTCGAACGTGGCAATTTGCCCCGCTTCGGTTCCGATGGCGGCCAGCTTGCCATCACGCGAGAAGGCCACCGAGCGGACCGGCTTTTCCTTCTCGGTGTTCTTGGCCTTGCCGTCATTCAAGACCGCTTCGGCCCCCTTTTGTTGGGCGGTTCGCTGTTCCAGGTCAACCTTCGACTTGGCCAGCGCGTCGGTCGCTTCCTTGACCCCCTTATCGGCCTGTTCCAGGCTCTTGACCGCGGCGTTCTTTTCGTCGTCGGCCTTCTTGGCGTTGGCCTGGGCATCGGTCGCCGCTTTGTCGGCGGCGGTCTTCGCGTCTTGGGCGGTCTTCAGCGCCGCCGCGGTGTCGGCCATCTTCTTCTCGGCCGCCGCCTTGGCATCCTGGGCTTTCTTCAACTCTTCGTTGGCCTTGGCCAGTGCCGTGTCGGCGTCGGCCTTGGCCTTCTTCAAGTCCTCGTTGTTGGCATCTTTGTTCAGGGCTTCCTGGGCCTGCGCCTGTTTCTGGACAGCAGCCTTCTGGGCGGCGTCGGAATCGGCCAGAGCCTTGTCGGCCTTGGTCTTCTCTTCCACCGCCACCTTGGCGGCGGCGTCGGCATCGGCGAAGGTCTTGTCGGTCACCACCTTGGCGTCCGCTTTGGCCTTGGCGTCGGCCGCCATCTCGGTCGCCTTCTTCTCGGCGGCCGCTTTGGCCTCGGTCGCCTTCTTCTGCGCTTCGTTCCGCTCACCCAGCGACTTCTCGGCCGCTGGAACCGCTGCCGTGGCGGCGTTCAAGGCCGCCTTGGCCTCGGCTTCGTCGGCTTCCAGGTGATAGACCTTGCGGGCCAGACGCTTGTCTCCCTTCAACTGGACCACCTGCTGGTTGTTGGCTGCGTTCCAGAGGATGGCCATGTTGTTGACCCCACCCGAGAGGATGCGGGTCCCTGTCGAAGAAACCGCCAGGGAGGTGACCGCGGCCCCGTGGCCCAGCGAGGCGGCCTGGTTGCCATTGGCGAGATCCCACAGGCGAACCGTTCCGTCTTCACTCCCCGAAGCGACGCGTGCCCCCTGCGGAGGGACAATCGCCACGGCATTCACAGGGCCGCCGTGGCCTGCCATCTGCCGTTCGAACGCCAGCGGGGCCGAGACCACCGTTTTGTCGGCCGAGCTGGAGATAATCTGCCGACCGGTCTCTCCTGCCGAGGCGACAGCCTCGACCGCACCACCGTGGCGCACCGAAATCTCCTCCAGCAGACCAGTTTTGGCGTCGTGGACGACCAGTTGATTGTTGGCCGTTCCCGACACCACCTTGGCATTGTCGATGGTGAAGGTGACGCTGCGGACGGGAGCGGTGAAGCCCTCGAGGACCGGCTTGGGACCTCCCGCACCATTCGCCGCCTGCCAGATCTTCACCTGGTTGTTTTCGCCGGCCGTCGCCAGGAACTGGCCGTCGGCACTGAGAGCCAGATCATGAACAGCCGCCCCGTGCCCCTGGGCCCACTGCTGGGCTCCGTCCGAGACCTGGTAGCGACGCACATTTCCATCAGCCGCGGCACTGTAGATCGCTTCTCCGCCAGGGGCGTACGCCAATCCGGTGATCGCCTGGGTGTTTCCGGCGAGGGCCTTTTCGAGCGGCGGTTCGGCGACATCGGCCTTGAACAGCGCAATCCCTCCATCGCTGAAACCAGCGGCGACCTGGGTACCAGCGGCATTCCACGCCACGGCGGTCACCGGATTGGGAATGTCCTTGGTGATCACCACGGCCTGACCGCTGGCGATGTCCCACAGACGGACCGATTTGTCGGCACCGGCCGAGGCGATCTTGGCCGAGTTGGCATGGAACGCCAACGCGTTGACGGCTCCGGCGTGACCTGCGAGTTGCTTGGCGACCTTGCCGGTGGCGAGATCGATGAGAGTGATCTTGCCGTCGGCTTCCGCCAGGGCCAGGGACTTGCGATCTGGGCTGACGCGCACGAAGGGGACCGGGGCGGCCGCGGTGGCGAGTGCCGTGGCGGCACTGGGGGCCGCGAAGACCCGCAGCAGGTTGTCAGCACAACCGGCGATGACCTTGGTTCCGTCGATTGTCAGGGCGATGGCATGGACGGCTGCCGGGGTTTCCAGACGGCCCGCGGGGGTGCCGTCGGCGAGATTCCAGCCCCGGATCGACTTGTCGTGCGAAGCCGAGTAGAGCCGGGCTCCATCGGGCGAGAACGCGAGGCTGGAAACCGTGGCGGTGTGGCCGGCGAGGTTTTTGACCGGGTTGGCGTCACCCGCCTTGAAGATCTTGATCGAGAAGTCGGCCCCCGCGGCGGCGATCCACAGTCCGTCCGCGCTGACAGCCACCGAGGGCACCACACCGCCGCTGGCGGGCAGCGCCAGCCGTTGCCAGTTGTCGGGGCGGGCCCAGAGTTTCACTTCGCGGAAGCTGCCCGAGGCGATGAGGTTCCCGGTCGGGCTGATCGCCAGCGAGTGCACATAGTCGCGGTGTGAGGCACCCGGCTCATACATCGGCTTGCCGTTGTACTGAATGGCAGCCAGGGCGGGGTCCCCCAGTTCAGCGAGAGTTTCGCCAGTGGGAACGTGGTACAGCACCACCTTGTTCCCGCGGCCGGCGACGGCGTACTGGCCGTCGTGGCTGAGGGCGACCGAATAGATGGGATGGACACCCTTGGGGAGCGGCTGCCAGTTGATGGCGGTCCCTCCGGTTCCGGCTCCGGCATTGGCCCCTTCCAGAATCCACTGCCGAATCAGCCCCAGTTCCTCGGGGGTGACCGCCGCCGCCTCAACCTTGTTGGGGAGGGGGGGCATGGCCGGCCCGGTTCCCCGGGACGACATCGTGTAGAGCAGACTCTTGGTGGGATCCTTCGCCACCACCGAGGGGCCGCGTTTGCCTCCCTTCAGAATGGCCTTCACATCCTCGAGCACCAGACCGTTCTCGTTGATTGCCACGTTGTGGCAGGCGAGACATTTGGCGTCGAGGATGGGGTAAATGTCCTTTTCGAAGTCGATCGGTCGGTTCAGCTTCGGTTCCACGGGCTGAATGGCCTTCGATTCGGTGGTTTCCTGAGCCGGGCAAAGGCCCGACGAGACGCTGGCAAGTCCCAGCAGGAAGGCACCGATCCAAGTCTGGCGACGCATGAAGGGAGACTCCGTGATCAGGGAGGGGAGAATTTGGGGAGAGCGGGCAAGACCCGCGTCCGTGTGGTTACTGTTGCACATTGATGGCGACGGGTTGATCAATGGCGCTTTGACCATCGAATTCCATCGAGGCCCGGACCACCAGATTGGGGAGTTGGCCCATGGTGGCGTCTCCCGCGGCCTGAATCACGAGGGTTCCCTCGTTCTTGTCGGCCGGGATGACCACGGGCGCCGCCGAGAGCCCCGCGACATTCGGCGGGAGCGGCAGCGACAGTGTCACCGGACCGGTGAAGCCATTCGCCCGAGTGAGGGTGACTTTGGCTTCGACCGTCGCCCCACGCTTCAGGGCGCCTCCATTGGCGACCGCCACTGCGAGGGTTCCCGGCGACGGGCGGACCGTCACCATGATTCCCGCAGCCGGGGGGAAGACGTTGGGTGTGGTCGGCTTGGCGGCGTTGGCCGTGTCGGTCGCCTTCTTGTCGGCGGTGGCCTTCGCGGCGACGGCGGCTTTCGAGGCTGCGTCGGTCTCGGCGGCAAGCTTGTCGGCGGCCACCTTTTCTTCCGCGGCCTTTTTCGCGGCGGCGTCGGTGTCGACGGCCGCCTTGTCTGAGATCACCTTGGCGTCGGCCGCCTTCTTGGCGGCATCTGCCGTTTCGGTCACCTTTTTGTCAGCGGCGGCCTTGGCCTCCTGGGCTTTCTTGAGGGCCTCGGCCGCTTTCACGACATTCGCGTCGGCATCGGCTTTGGCCTTCTTCAGTCCGTCGTTGTTGGCGTCTTTGTTGAGGGCATCCGTCGCCTTGGCCTGGGCATCGAGTGCTGCTTTGTGGGCCGCCTCGGCATCGACCGCGGCCTTGTCAGTCACCACCTTCGCGTCAGCGGCCGCCTTGGCTGCCGCCGCGGTGTCGACAACCAGCTTGTCGGCGACCACCTTGGCGTCGGCCGCCTTCTTGGCTTCGGCGGTTGTCTCCGTCGCCTTTTTGTCGGCGGCGACCTTGCCATCGGCGGCTTTCTTGGCGAGCTCGGCCTTTTCGGTCGCCAGCTTGTCGGCCGCTTCCTTCTCCTTGGCAGCCGCGGCGGCCGCCTCGGGATTTCGGCTGTAGGTGACCTGGGCCGTTCCCTGCAGGAAGAACGTATGCCCCCCCACCGCAACATTGTTGGGCAGGTAGATGCGGTAGACCCCGGCTGCCTCTCCCTTGGGGATCGGTTTGTTCTCGACCTGGGCGTTCGCGAGGGGGGCGACGAAGTTGAGGGTGACGGGGTTGTCGAACCCAGCCCGTTTGACCACCGAGACGGGGATCAGAATCTGACTGCCCGCGTTCACACTGAATTTCACCGCGTCGGTGTTGACCTGAAACGGGGCCACTTCCTTCAGCACCGCCAGGGCCACCTGGTGGGCGACCCGCGACTCGGCCGCCTGCTGGGCACCCGGGTTGCCATTCCAGACGATTGTGC
>JBKCTR010000668.1:0-4295 GCA_046318755.1 Planctomycetaceae bacterium | reverse complement strand
ACCGGCACATCCAGCGTCGCCCCCTCGGCACTCATCCGCCGCAGCAGCACCCCCCCCCCGGGCGTCGTGTCGTCGGTCGCCTGCAGGGTGTACGCCAGAACCAGTTCGCCCGACCCTAGCAAAGTCTGGTCGGCCGTGCCGTCGGCCAGGGTGACCGTTACGTCGACGTTCGCCGGGTGCGAGACAATCTGGACATTCACCCCGGTCAACGCCACTTCGCTCAGATTCTTGATCGTCACCTGCCCCAACGTTGGGTCGGTGGCCGCCTCAATCAGCTTGACCGCCGGCTTCGCAGGCTCGGCCGCCATTCCCACCAGGGTGAACAGATCCTGCGCATCTCCTGCTGTCGATCCCGGGTGGTACGCGGCAATGCTGTAACGACCGGCTTCTCCCGGCAACGGCTTGAACGTCGTCCGGAAGTTGCCGTTGGCGTCGGTGACCGCACTGATCGTCCGCCGGAACCCCCGCACTGTCAGGTCGATGTTCACCAGCACAAACGCCGCCGGGCCTCCGGTCAGCGTGTCGCGGGCACTCCCCCGCAGGTCCACCGGAGTGTTCGCCAGGGCCTGCGTGAGGTCGGTCTCGACGGTGGCGGTATAGGCTGGCGCGACCACCACGGGTGTCGCCGAGACCCGCGTATTGTTGCTTTCGATCCCTTCCAAAATTGCATTCAGCGAGTTGGTCTGGACGATGATCCAGTAGTTCCCGGCCGACTTCGGCAGCCGCACAGGAACGGTCTGGGCGAACGTGTTCAGCGGTGCGGCCGACTGCAGGGTACCGGTGAAACTGTAGGAGTTCAGCAGCGTGTCGTTCCCGACCACCGGGTCGCTCGAAAGGTAGAGCGTCTGGGTGATCGTCCCTGATGCAGCGGCCAGCCCCTGGTTGGTGATGCGAAAGCCGACATCGACGAAGCTGTCGGTGACCGCCGTGCCCGGAAGGGTGATCTCGCTGACCACCAAATCCGGCACATCCTGGTCACTGACCGACAGCACGGCGCTGCCGGCCGAGAAGCCCTCGGCACTGGCGGTGATGGTCACCTGCCAGGTGCCGTCGGTCACCCCATCGGCCACGGTGTCGATCGGGAATTCGACCGACGCCTGCCCGGCGGGAATGGTCACCTGCAGGGGGACGGTCGCCTCGGTCTCGCGGCTGCTGGCCAGCGTGACGGTCAAGGCGTCGGCTGTGGCGGTGTTGCGGGTGACGGTTCCCCGCGCCGCCGCGATAAGACCTTCCCCAGCGAACTGCCGGTCGAGCGACAGCGAGAGTGTCGGGCCGTCGTCGTCAGTGATGGTGACTGTGCGCGAGACCCGGCTGTCAGCAATGCGGGAGCCATCCCCGGGATAGGCACCGTAGGCGTCGATCGTCACGTCGCGATCCCCCTCCGCGAGCGTGTTGTCTTTGGTGTTGAGGCTGAAGGAGACCGAAGTTGACCCAGCGGGTATCACGACGGTGGCCGGTCCCTGCAGCGAGGCGGTGTTCGAGATGTCGAGGCGAATCGTCAGCGCGGCGGCGGTCGCGGCGGCGCGGCGGACGGTCGCGGTGAAGGCGGGATTGGCCGTGGTCTCCGACGCCATCGTGCGATTGAGCGAGAACGACAACTGCGGAGTGTCATTCGCCGGCAGCAGCAGGCTGTCTCCTCCGTCGATGTGATTGGTGGCCGAGGCGACGACGCTCACATTCAACTGCGGTTCGGGGACGATGTCGTCGAGGGCGGTGAGGGTGAACGTGGCGCTCGCCTCACCGGCGGGAATGACCACCGAGGCGGGCAGGCTGATCTGTGAACTGCTCGACCCCGCCAGCGACACCAGCAGCGGCTGGTCGGTGACCACCTCGCGGGTCACGGTGACCGTGGCCGACTCCCCTTCCGCCAGTTCGTCAACCGGAAACTGGAGCGTGAGATGGGCCTTGTCGGCATCGAGCACGGCCAGCCCCGTGACGCCATCGGGGAAGCCGGCGGCACTGGCCGTGAGGGTGATCACCTGGTTGCCATCGGGGGTGGCATCGGTCAGAGGTCGGGCCAGGAACGAGACTCCCGACTGACCAGCGGGAATGGTGACCGTGGCCGGGACGGTCACCTCGGTTTCGTCGCTGCTGGCGAGCGTGACAACCAGCGGATTGGTGGTGCTGCCGGTGCGCATCACCACACCGCGCAGCGGCGCGTCTCCCTCGCGGGCCTGGCTGGCGGGGAGGGTGACTGAGAGGACGAGGGGGATGTCGATGGCGGCGGAGGCGATCGCCTGGTTGTTGGACTCGTCCGTTTCCTCGACGGTGCTGCCGGTGTCGGTGACGACCACGAGGCGGACCAGTCCGCCCGAGCCCTGGCCATAGGTGGGCAGGGTGATCTCGGCGGTGTGGTCTCCCACATCGGCGAACGAGAACTCGCCCAGATAGCGGTCGTTGCAGGGGTTGGCGTCGTCGGAGAGCCAGAGCGTTTCCTTCACGGGAATCGCGCCGGTCGAGGCACCCAGGTTGGTGGTCTTCCACGAGACCGTCACCGTCTGCCCGGCGGCGGCCGTGCTGGGAGCGGAAAGTTGGCTGGGGGCCAGGTCGGCCAGCGCGAGCGAGAAGGTCGTGGTGAATTGGTCGTCCGTCGCCTCGCCAGGGACGCCGTCCGCATCCTGATCGAGCGCATTCCCGGCAAGATCCCGGACCCCCGGCCCCACCGTCAACGTGTAGTCGCCGCTGGCGGACTGTTTGGCAAATGGAATCCGCCAGGTCTTCGCGGCAATCCGCGACGGCGTACCAACGGTGATCGCCCCACTGGGTCCGGCGAGCGTGACCTGATTCGCAGGGAACAGGCTCAGTTCTTCGGTGAAGACGATGTCGACATGGTCGGGGGCCGATTTGAGGGTGCCGGTCGGGTCGGCGGAGAGGGCGCGGGGGCCGACGGTGTCGATGGTGAAGCCGTATCGCGCTGCGCTGGCCAGCGTGTTCCCCGCGAGGTCGCTCACCTGGGGGCCGATGGCGACGGTGTACTCACCGTCGGCCGATTGGCCGGCGAATTCGAGGTCGAACGTCCGGTCGCGGCTGCCGGCGACCGGTGTGATCGACTGGAGGGAGATCGCCCCGCTGGGGCCCATGAGCGTCACGTCGTTGAGGCTGAGTGTGTTCAGATCAACCCGCTGGCTGAACGTGACCTGCATGGTCGAGACGGAGTGGTTGAGGGGACCCATCGGAGAGACCGCGAGGACCTTGAGCGGTCCCTCATTCACATTCGTCACCGTGATCGTGAAGACCTTCTCGTAGGTTAGTCCCCCTTGGTCCTTGGTGCGGACCCGGATCGAATGGCTCGACTGGTCTTCGTAGTCGAGGATGTCGGCGGTCTTCAGGGTGTTCCCCGAGATGATGAACCGGCTGTTGTCAGCATCGCCGGTCCCGGCAATCAGGGTGTAGGTGAAGGTGTTGCCGGTATCGGGATCGGCGGTGGTGAAGGTGCCAATGGCTGTGCCGAGGGGGGCGTCTTCCGCCACCGTCGTGCCCGAGAGGCTGAGATCGGTGGGGGCCTCGTTGACGTTGGTGACCGAGACGGCGAGATCTTTCTCGAACCAGAGGCCATCCTGGTCGGTGGTGCGGACGCGGATCGTGTAGCTGGTTTTGGCCTCGTAGTTGAAGATCTCGGCTGTCTGGAGGGTATTGCCCGAGATCGAGAAGCGGGCGTTGTCGGTGTCGCCGGTGCCCGCGACGAGGGAGTAGGTGAACGTGCTGGCGAGGTCGATGTTTCGGGTGGAGAGGTTGCCGACCAGGGAGTTGGCACCGAGGGTGCCGGGAACGTCGAATTGGTTTTTCCAAAGGACGAACTGCAGATTGTCGATGGCCCAGGACTCATTGGTTCCAGCTTCCCAGCCCGGTCCATTTGCGAGCCATTGAATGGTGAGGGTGGACGATGTGTGGGCACTCGACTGGAATTTTGGGTCCAGATGCATGTCATATGCGGAATCGTTCCACGACGAATTGAATCCCAACTGAGTGCCAAAGGAAATCAATCCGCCAATCTGCGGGTTATATGTCTGGTTCCCCAAATTGAAGGCACTGAAGGTCTCGCGGAAAAGTGTGAAGCCATCCACAGTCACATTGAAATAGTCGCTGGACCCGCCATCCCACGAGTCGATGATTGCCAACAGAAATCCCAGATCAATTCGATCGTGATCGGGGAGGTTCGATAGCGTCAGTGTGGCGGCACCGCTGCTTCGAAGAAACTTGGAATTGAACTGATTCCCGACAGGTCCAAGCCCCTGGTAACTCTGCACGCCAACGACTGAGAAGCTACCTGTGAAGCCGATAGGATTCGCCGTATC
>JBKCTR010000667.1:0-3271 GCA_046318755.1 Planctomycetaceae bacterium | reverse complement strand
TCGGCCTCGCACAATCCCCCCTCCGACAATGGCGTGAAGGCCTACTGGTCGAATGGGGGACAGGTGCTTCCCCCGCATGACAAGGGGATCATCGAGTGCGTTTACCAGTCGAACGAGATTCCCCTGATCGACCTTCAAGAGGGGGTTGCCTCCGGACAGATCACCCTGATTGGGGAAGAGGTCGACGAGGCGTACATTCGTGCCGTCGCCCGCCTGAGTCTCTCTTCGCACCGCAAGCTCAAGGCGCTTTATTCCCCCCTGCATGGCGTGGGGGAAACCTCGGTCTACCGTGTGTTGGAAGAGGCTGGGTTCGACGGAGTTGCAATTTACGAGCCCCACCGGTCGGCAGACGGCAACTTCCCGAATGTGCCGCAGCAACTGCCCAATCCGGAACGGACGGCGGTGTTTGATCCGTTGATTGAGGCCGCCCGCGAAAGCAAGACCGACCTGGTTCTGGCCAGCGATCCCGATGCCGATCGGCTGGGGGTGGCTGTCCGCGACCGCAAGGGAGACTACGTGCCCCTCTCGGGGAACCGGATTGGCGTGCTGCTGGTGGATTATGTGTTGCGCAAGCGGAAGTCGAACGGCTCGCTGGGCAAGGGGAGCTTCGTTGTTGAGACCCTGGTCACCACTCCACTGATCGCGGCGGTGGCCGAGTCGTACAAGGTGAAGGTCTACCGGGATCTGTTGGTGGGCTTCAAGTACATCGCCCAAGTGGTCGACCGGGAAGGGGCCGAGCGGTTCCTGCTGGGGTGTGAAGAGTCTCTGGGCTATCTGGCGGGAGGCTATGCCCGAGACAAAGACGCGGCCATCGCCGCGTTGTTTCTGTGCGAGTATGCCGCCGAACTGAAGAGTGAGGGAAGCAGCCTGCTGCAGCGGTTGGACGAACTGTGGACCCAGTACGGATATCATGTCGAGTCGCAGCGCTCCGAGACGGCGCAGGGAGCGCGGGGCAAGGCGCTGGTCGAACAGTTGCTGAAGGCGTTTGCCGAGACCCCCCCCACCGAACTGGCCGGGGTGCGGTTGGCCCGGGTTCGCGATTACTCGCGGCACGAGATTCGCCGGCTCCCCGGGAACAACTGGGCCGCGGAACTGCCCAGTCCCCACGGCGATCTGGTCTTCTTCGAATCGGAACCGGGTGATTTCGAGGTGAGCTTCGCCGTCCGTCCTTCGGGAACCGAGCCCAAGATCAAGTTCTACTTCTTCGCGCGGCAGAAGGTGGCCCCCGAGGCCAAGCTGGCACCGTTGCGGCAGGGGGCCGACGCCCGGCTGGCGGCTGTGGAAGAGGCCCTGTCGGCGTGGGTCAAACAGGTTTGGGCCCAACCCAGTTGAGCTGTTGGTCACCCGCCGTGCCGGGAGTCTCACACGGGCTGCCGGCGGGGCGTTGCTTGGGGAGCCCCTCTGGGGGGGGCTGGAGCGGTTTGGGACGGAGAGGTTTGGAATGGGGTGGTTGCAACAGCGAGTGGTCCCCTACCTGCAGTTATGCCGGTTCGCCGCGGTGTTCACGGCGATTGCCGACATTGCGGCTGGCCTGGCGCTGACGGGACAGTTGCACCCCTGGCGGTGGAGCAATCTTTGGCTGGTGTTGGCGACGGTGGGGCGCCGTCTGGCTCTGGGCAATTTGGCCTGGGCTGCCCCGATTTCAAATTCCGGATGAGAAATCATCGGAAACCGCCCGCCTCCGAGTCACTTCCTTGTGACCCCCGCGAGGCGAACGATTGCGGCGGTTCTTGCGGGCCGCGCCCCTCCGTGGTGCACCTTCCATGGCACACCGACCACCTTCCGCAACCCGGTTCAAGGTTGGCGGCAGTCCGTGTCTGTGTGGGCCAATCCAACAAGAGAGCGGCCCACACTCCTCCTCAAAACGCGAAGCGTGCCGGACACGGAATTTCTTCCGTGTCGCTCACGCGATTCTCTCGGGTCGTGGAGGGCCGTCCCTGGGTCCACGCCCGCTTCACTCGAACGCCATCGTCGCCAACTCGTCGAAACTCGTGCTGTTCTTCGCGACGAAGTCACTCCACGCGGTGGCATCCCACACTTCCGCGTGGTCGTGAACGCCCAGGATCACAACTTCCCTGGTGATCCCGGCAAACTCCACCAGCCGCTCCGGAATCCGGATGCGACCCTGTGAGTCCAACTCGACCTTCTCCGCATTCGCGTAGAAGAACCGTTTGTACGCCCGCACCTGCGGACGGTTGGACAGCCGACTCACTCGCCGCGACAGCCTCTCGAATCCTTTCGGAGAGTACAGCAGCAGCGATTTCTCGGTTCCCGGGGCGAAATGGAAATGCGTCAGCCCGGCCTCCCCGAAATCCTCGAGGAGCCGCTTGGGAATCGCCAGCCGAAGCTTGTCGTCCAGCGATCGGGGAAACGTCCCCGACAGGGCCATACGCCACCACTTTCTCCCACGGGGTCCCACTGAGTCCCACAACGGCCCCCACTTTAGCGGGGCATTTCGGGCCGTCAATAATGATTTGGAGGATTTGTTGGATTTTTTGGGAAGTCGCGAAAAACACGGGAAAAATGCCATGTTGTGCCCCCCGTGGCTCGGCCGCCGGCCGCGTCCGGGGCCGTTTTCCCCCCTGGTCCGACCAGGCTGGCCGTTTCCCACTTTGCCCCCGCCCCCTGGTTTGGTGACCCCCACGGGTCAGACCGCCCATCCCCATCGCGCATCCTTCTGGCTGCCCCCGTGTGGTGGAGCCCGATCCTCCAGCCGGGTCTCATCCAACCGCCGTGCGACCAGGTTGGATTGCCCCCTGCACAGGAGCCGCTTCGATGAATCGCCGGGAACTGCTGAGCGTCGCCGGTGTGGGTGTCCCGATGTTGGGGCTCGCTTCGGGAAGCCCGCTGGCCGGACGATCTTGTCATGCGGGCGGTGCCCAGCCGTCGCCGCGCGCCCGATCATGCGTGTTTTTGTTCCTGTTTGGCGGTCCCTCGCAGGTGGACCTGTGGGACATGAAGCCCCGCGCTCCGCGCGAAGTGCGCGGCGAGTTCGAGCCGATCGCAACCTCGGTCCCCGGCATCCAGATCTGTGAGCACCTGCCCCGCCTCGCGACCCAACTGCAGCATCTCTGTCTCGTGCGGTCGATGACACACCGAATGAACGTCCACGGCCCCGCCTGCAGCGAGGTCTTCACGGGGCGCGAGTACCAGGGCCCTCCGGTGACCGATCAGGCCACCCCCGAAGATTGGCCCGCCGTCTGCTCTCTGGCGATGCGGTATGCCCCCTCGGCTGAAGGAATTCCCCCATCGGTGGTGCTGCCCTGGTTTC
>JBKCTR010000666.1:0-4330 GCA_046318755.1 Planctomycetaceae bacterium | reverse complement strand
GGGTGGTCTGATGTGGGGTGGCTTCCGGTCGTGTACCGGGGCTGTCTGTGAGGCGCAAGACGCAGCGACAGCGGGATGCATTGTGCCTGGGATCTGGCTGACAAGGCCGATTCACGTGTGCCCCAGGCAAGGCGGGAACGTCGGACATGTCGCCGAAAGGTGACCAGGCAATCGCCCGTTTGGAGTGTGGGAGTGGCGAGTCGAATGGTTCGCGCTGGACTTTTGCCAGACGGCGGAATACGAATATGGGGTATGTGCCGATTCGCGGGTGTCCCCGCCGTGTTTTGAGGAGTTCGGGAATGTATCGACATGGTGACCTGTTGGTGGCGGCTGTCGCGGAGATTCCAGCCGGGGCCCGTCGTCTGTCGCACCTCACGCTGGCCGAGGGGGAAATGACCGGGCATTCGCACCGGATTGCCGAGGCGAACCAGGCGACCCTGTATTCGCATGAAAACCAGCTCTATCTCGAGGTCTCGCAGGCCCGGGCGACGCTGGTGCATCAGGAGCACGGCCCGATTGTGCTGCCGGCGGGGACTTATCGGGTGTGGAAGCAGCGGGAATATTTTCCACGGGAAATCCGGGTTGTCCGGGACTGAACGTGCTCGCCGGAATCATGCGGATAGCGTTCGAGACGCTCAGCGCGATTGTTCAGTGGATCAATCGAAACATTGATCGGGTGATTCAGTCGCAGGTCCTGATAGGATTCCGCCCAAGGTCAGATGACATGTCACGTCCAGAAAAACCCAATCCCCAACAGCCGGTTTTGGATCAGTTGCAGGCGGGGACGGCACCGCAGGGACTGAAACTGCCCGGGCGGTGGAATCTTGGCAGTCGGGCGCTCCCAGGACCGCTGCATCTGCCTGACAACATCACGGCCGACGCGCTCGAACTGTCGGAACGGGAAGAACTGCTGGAACTTCCCTCGGGACTGACGGCTTACGAACTGTTGCTGAGGAACACGGGGCTGCGTCGTCTGCCTGAGGATCTGAGGGTCCAGTTGCGGATCGATCTGACGGGATGCGAATACCTCGAGATGCTGCCGGCGGGTTTGCAGGTGACGACCCTCAATCTGCAGCGCTGTTCCAACCTTGTCGCCTTGCCTGAAGGACTCGATGTCTGGTCGCTCGACATGACCGGCTGTTGGGCTTTCCAGCATTGGCCGTCGCGCTTGAGCATTCGTTCGGGACGTCTGATCCTGCGGGGCTGCACCGCCCTGCGAGAGCTTCCACCCGATCTCAGCCGTCTGTCGGCCCTCAATGTGCGCGAATGCCCGAATCTCACCCGGTTGCCCGAAAGGCTCGTGGTGACGGGCTGGATCGACATCGCCCATAGCGGCCTGACCACCGAAGAATGCCTGCCCGCCGGCCTGGAACGCGTGCAGCTGCGGTGGGGCGGGGTGAACATCGACCGTCGGATCGCCTTCCATCCCGAATCGCTCACCGTCGATGAGGTCCTCGAGGAACAGAATGCCGAGAAACGGCGGGTCCTGCTGGATCGTTATGGATACGCCCGCCTGTTGGTGGATGCCCAGGCCGAGATTCGAGACACCGACCGCGATCCCGGGGGAGAGCGGCAATTGTTCCGGCTGCCTCTGCCGGGAGACGAAGACCTGGTGGCGATGGCGTGTTATTGTCCGTCCACCGGCCGGCAATACATCATCCGCGTGCCCCCAACGACACCGACCTGCCGGCATGCGGCCGCCTGGATCGCTGGCTTCGACAACCCTGATGATTACCAGCCGCTCATCGAAACCTGAGCCGGGCTTGTGCCGGCGACGGTCTCCTGATTCTTCCTTCTTCCTACCGTGAGATTCGCGATGGCCTACGAAAAACATCTGACATCATTTCATGGTTTCGAAGTGGTTGACTACCGGACAGAAAAAGACTGGAAAGGGCCCGGGGTCGGCTATCGTGTGCGAATGGAATATGACGATGAACAAAAGTGCGAAGCGATTCTCGACCGGTTGCTGGCACAGGCCGGGGCGGAGGGACTGCAGGCGCTGATCATCGGTGCCTGGGATGGATTCTTCGAGGGGGGAGATTCCACCGGGATCGTGAGCCATCTGGTGAGCCGCGCTGGACAGCTCGCTGGGCTCAAGTCGCTGTTTCTGGGCGAGATGACGTACGAAGAATGTGAAATTTCATGGATCAATCAGTCTGACGTGTCGCCATTGTTGCGGGTCTTCCCCAACCTCGAGGCGTTTCATGTGCGGGGTGGCAATGGACTCTCCTTCAGCCAAGTCGAACACGAACACCTCAACACCCTGTCGATCGAGGCCGGAGGGCTGTCGCGCGATTTGTTGCGGGAAGTGTTTGCCTGCAGGTTTCCCGCCCTTCAGCGGCTCGAGTTGCTGCTGGGAGATTCGAATTACGGTTTTGACGGGGAGGTCGAGGATTTGCAACCCCTGCTGTTGGGGACACTCTTCCCGAATCTCAGGTATCTGGGGTTGATGAACAGCGAGATCACCGATGACATCGCTGCATTCATCGTCAACTCTCCGATCATCCGCCAGATCGAATCGCTGGATCTTTCGCTGGGGACTCTGACCGACGAAGGGGCGCGGGCCCTGCTCAGCCTGCCGACCGACGCCTGCCTAAAGCAACTTGTCATCTCGCACCATTACCTCACTCCCGAGGCGTTGGTCCAGTTGCAGAAGCTGCCATTCAAATTGACGGCGGATGATCCCCAGGATCCCATGAATGAATGGCGGGGACCTGTGCATGCGGAGTGATCCGCACACGCACCGCCCGACACTCGTGTTGCTGGCGAATGGTCGGTCGAGTCGGATCCGTCACTGGCAGCAGGCGGCGAAAAGCATTCCGGATCTTTCGGTGCGGGTGGTTGAATGGCACGATTGGCTGCGCGGGGGGGATGACCTTCCCTTGGCCTTGCGCACGGCACGATGGCTGCGCGTGGAGTCTCCGGGAGAAGATTGGGGACTCGAGCGGCTCTTGCTCGAACGCGGGGCCGGGGCCCGCGCGGCCGAGGGGGGCGTGCCTCTGGAAGCGGTCGATCTCGACCGCCTCACGGGCCAGCGCGGGTCGATTGTTTCTCCCCGGCAATGGTATCTCGGGCTCTGTCAGACACTTCGGGAAATAGACGCCTTGCTCCCGCAGTTTCCGCACGTCCAGTCACTGACGCCGGTTGACGCGGTCGGTTGCCTGTTCGACAAGGGGCTCTGCCAACCCCGGTTTGTCGAGGCCGGACTGCCCGTTCCCGAGTTCCACTTGGGAATCCGGGGGTATGACGAGCTGCGGGCCGTGTTGCCGGGACAGTGTGGGCGCTGGATGTTGAAACTGCGGCATGGGTTTTCGGCGCTGGGTTCGGTGGCCCTGCACTGGCAGCCTGGCCGAGTGCGCGCTCTGACCACCACCGAGATCGAGACGACTCCGGCCGGCGAACGGCTGCTGCTCTCGAAACGGCTGCAGTCGCTGACCGACGAACGGCAGATCGCCAGATTGGTCGACCGACTGGCACCCGAAGGCTGGATTGTCGAGTCGTGGCTTCCCAAGCGGCTTTGCGACGGGGTTCCCTTTGATCTGCGGTGCGTGGTGATCGGTGGGACTGCCCGGCACCTGCTGGGGCGGGGTGCCGCCTCGCCGTTCACGAATCTCAATCTGAACGGCCGCCGGATCCAGGCCGAAGATCTGCGGCATCTCATGCCCGACATGGTGGACGTGGTTCGGGACCATGCGGCCAAAGCCGCGGCCTGTTTCCCAGGAATGCTGTCGGTGGGTGTGGATGTTTTGCTGCGTCCTGATGACAGGCTCGCGATCCTCGAGGCGAATGCCTTCGGCGACTACCTGCCCGAGCTTCGGGATCGGGGAGAGACGCCCCACGAGGCGTTCCTCTCGGTTTTAGCCAGTTCCTGCCGGGATGGCCTCGAGCTGGGGGCTGGTGACCGAGAGACCACAAAAGACGACCGGATTCGCCCCAGGGCAGAGGTGGTGAAGTGATGGTGGGTTACCATAAATTGGTGGGACAGGCTGACTTTCTTTTGGTCACCTTCGACGCGCTACGGCTCGATGTCGCCCAGCAGGCTCTGGTCGCCGGTGAAACTCCCTGCCTGCAGACACGTGTTGGAGCCTGGGAGTCCCGGCATGCTCCCGGAAACTTCACCTACGCCTCGCATGCGGCCATCCTCGCAGGGTTCTTTCCGACGCCCGTCGCTCCCGGTCGGTATGCACGCCCCTTCGCCCTCGCTTTTCCCGGGAGCCGGTCGACAGGACAGTCGACCGCCGTGTTGGAGGGCGACAGCCTGATCGCTGGCCTGCGCCGCCGGGGTTATCACACCATCTGCATCGGGGGCACCGGGTTTTTCAATCCGGGC
>JBKCTR010000665.1:0-5602 GCA_046318755.1 Planctomycetaceae bacterium | reverse complement strand
GCTGGCCGCCTTGGGCTACCCGCTGGAACGGATCGACATCCAGTGCCCGACCAGCGACGAGGCGAGCTACCTGCGGCTGTTCGACGAGACCGACGTGATCCTCGACACCTTTCCGTTCAACAGCCACACGATGACCTGTGAATCGCTCTGGATGGGTGTGCCGATTGTGACCCTGCGAGGAGACCGCCCCACCGCACGGCTCTCGACCAGCGTGCTGCGGCAACTGGACCTGCCCGAACTGTGCGCCTCGACCCCGGACGAATTCGTCACCGCCTGCCAACGCCTCGCCGCCCACCCGGAAGCCCTCACCAACCTCCGCCACACCCTCCGCGACCGGATGCGCACCCGCCTCTGCGACGGCGCGGCATTCACACGGAATCTGGAAGGGTTGTTTCGCGCGATGTGGCGGCGGTGGTGTGGGGAGGGAACGTGAAGTTTGAGTGGTGACCAGTCCAGAGGAGTGGAATCGTCCCTTCGTCCACAGATCGGCAGATGACCCCATGACTCACGCAGCGACCGTCGATTGGCAACGCGGCACCGCCCAGTTCACCGACAACCGGTACTCCCGGGGGCATCGATGGCGGTTTGATGGGGGGGCGGAGGTGGCTGCGTCGGCTTCACCTCAGATTGTTCCCGGGCCCTGGTCCGACCCCGCCGCCGTTGATCCCGAAGAGGCGTTTGTGGCCGCGCTGTCGAGCTGCCACATGTTGTGGTTTCTGTCGCTGGCTGCCAAACAGGGCCTGCGGGTCAACCGGTATCTCGACGAGGCGGTGGGCGAGATGGGGCCAGACAACGCGGGCCGACTGGTGATGCGGACCGTCACGCTGCGTCCCCTCATCGAGTGGGACGGCGTCCCACCCGACACGGCCACCGTGCGCGACCTCCACGCCGCCGCCCACCACGAATGTTTCCTCGCCAACTCGGTCCGGACGGAAGTTGTCGTGGTGACAGACATTTAGGTCGATCAGTAAAAGATCCGAGG
Organism: Planctomycetaceae bacterium; assembly: GCA_046318755.1. Classification (GTDB taxonomy): domain Bacteria; phylum Planctomycetota; class Planctomycetia; order Planctomycetales; family Planctomycetaceae; genus UBA10511. The sequence goes on along the minus strand of JBKCTR010000665.1, from coordinate 4,620 downwards.
CGATATCCAGCACGCACGATGCCACAGGCGGGCCTCCCCGCGCACCGCATCGTTGTCTCCTTGAGTCGTGGTGGGATTGCGGAGAGCCAACCAGCGTCGTCGGCATAACACCCGACATTTCCCCCGGCCATATCCCCCAGTGGGCGATTGATTACAATCATTAAACCTCGCCGTCGTCGGGCGATGGCCTTCCGCATCACTCCCCACCCTCGCCGATTCCCATGTCGCTGCTTGAACGGTTCATTCGTTACTGCCAGATCGATACCCAGGCCAACGAGGCCAGCCAGACGGTGCCGACGACGCCCGGGCAACTGGAGTTGTGCGGAATGCTGGTCGCCGAGTGCCGCGAACTGGGACTGGACGACGTGACCCTCTCACCGCACGGGGTCGTGATGGCGACCGTCCCCTCCACGGTTCCCCACTCCGCCCCCACCATCGCCTGGGTCGCTCATGTCGACACGTCTCCCGAGACCAGCGGCAAGAATGTACGGCCCCAGGTGCACGAGAACTACGAAGGTCGCGACCTCGTGCTCCCCGGGAACAGCAGCCAGGTGATCCGTGTGGCCGACAATCCCCGGCTGCGCGAACTGCTGGGGAAGACCATCATCACCACCGATGGCACCACGCTGTTGGGAGCCGACGACAAAGCCGGGGTCGCCGCCATCATGGCAGCCGCCGAATACCTGATGGCCCATCCCGAGATTCCCCACGGCCCCATCCGGCTCTGCTTTACCTGTGATGAAGAAGTGGGGCGCGGCGTCGACCATCTCGATCTGCGGCAACTGGGGGCGAGCTGTGCCTACACACTCGATGGCGAGGGAGTGGGACAGATTGATGCCGAGACGTTCTCGGCCGACCTGGCCGTGGTCACCGTGACGGGGATCAACATCCATCCGTCGATCGGCAAGGGGAAGATGGTCAACGCCATCCGCATCCTGTCGGAATTCATCGCCCGGCTTCCGAGCGACCGCATGAGTCCGGAAACGACCGACGGGCGGGAGGGCTTCCTGCATCCCTATCAGCTCGAAGGTGGGGTGGCCGAGGCCAGCATGCGCATCTTGCTGCGCGATTTTGAGACGGCGAAGCTGGGCGAATTCGCCCGCCTGTTGGAGTCGATCGCCCAGGAACTGCGAAGCCGGCATTCGCGGGCGCAAATTGAGGTGAAGACACGGGCGCAGTACCGCAACATGCGGGATGGGCTCGAGATCGAGCCGCGGGCCGTACCGAAGGCCGTGGCCGCGATGCAGGCGTGCGGCCTGGAACCGCAGTTGACGATCATCCGCGGCGGCACCGACGGATCGCGGCTGACCGAGTTGGGTCTGCCCACTCCGAATCTCTCCACGGGCGAACACAACCCGCACTCGCCGCTGGAATGGACCTGCCTGGAAGAAATGCAGCAGGCCGCCGATGTGCTGGTGGCCCTGGCCCGCGAATGGGGACGCGAAGAGGAGTAACGCCCGCCGACGGCGACCAGCCGGCGTTTAGGGAACCCCGCCGTACGGAGTGACATAGTCGGTGCGGGTGGCGTCGGAGCGGAAGGAATTCGCCCGGTCGCGCAACTGCTCGGTGGGAACCAGCATTTCCGGCTGCAGTGTGAAGGTCTGCTCGCGCCAGTCGTTGATCTTCCGCAGGGCGAAGTTATCGCTGAAGAAATCGAACGGGGGCACCTGGTACCAAGGGGGGCTCAGCGTGACGGGAGTGGTCAGCGTCTGGTAGCCATCTTTGATCAGTGTGATGTTGCGCGTGCCGTAGTAGGTGTAGTCGTATCCAACCGGCGTCGTGCCAATCTCCTCGCCATCCACCAGCACGAGGGCCCCGGGGGGATCGCTGCGGATGGTCATCCGGCGATGCATGCAGCCACTGGCCAACAGCAGCCAGACGAGCAGCGCGAACCGGGAGGTCGACCGGAGGAACGACCAGAAATGCAACGGGGAGGGAACCTGTCCGACCATGGCGGGGGGCCTGGCAGAGGGAGGAAAGCGGAGGGGCGAGTGGCGGCTCGATCCGGAGTTTCCCAGGGTGGGACGGAACAAGCCGGGGGGAAGGGAGCGGCAGAGTACCGCGTTGGATCAAACTCGCCAAGAGGGATTCGCACGGCCCCTCCAGATCCCGACTGTCGATGCGGCAAGTTGGAGAAAACAGGCAGCGCACCGAACACGCAGACTGCTGGATCGCACCGGCTTTTCGATGGCCCGGACGCGCAGTGTGGGCTGTTGGCCCCCCCGAGGCATGCAAAAAGATTGATCAGATCGAGCGGTAGTACACGACGAAGCGAGGGTTGGAAATCGAGAACCGATTTTCGGGGCGGGTGGCACACGGGTCTTCCGAGGACTTGTGATGGTTGTTTGCACAGTGGCTGGGCAGGTGCAATCGAGCCGTTGTCAGTTGGGATCGACAGGGCAATAATCTTGCCTGTCGGTTCGTCTCTACAGTGCTTGGTTTCATGACTCCTGTTCCGTCCCCCCGCGACTTGCGCCATCTGAATGCTGCCGAGGGCTACCTGATGCTCGGCATGGGGGCACATGCGCTCGATGAGCTGGCGGGCGTGCAGCGTCCGCTGATCGATCCGTTCCCGTACTTCCTCTTGAAGGGGTACGCCCTGCGCGATCTGCAGCGGTACGAGGCGGCGCTGCAGGCCTTCGAGGGGGCGTTCAGCGCCAATCCCGATCACCTCGGTTTGCTGCTGGCGATGGGGTGGTGCTACAAGCGCACGGCACAACTCCCCCGGGCGATCACCATGCTCGAACTGGCCCAGCGGGTCGATCCGGAAGATGCGCTGGTGGCGTACAACCTGTCGTGCTACTGGTCGCTCGCCGGTGAGAAGAACAAGTGTCTGACCAGCCTGGCGAAAGCGCTGCAGCTCGACGACGAATTTCGAGCGAGCATCGAGACGGAAACTGATTTCGATCCGGTTCGCAATGACCCCGATTTTCGGCGGATGCTGCGAATCTTCGACAACGAAAAACTGCTGGCGCAGAAAAAAGCCTGACTGCGGTTGCGGAGGCAAGTCGCGGACGGGCTGGGGATGACCATGAGACCGTCCCCATCCGTCCTTCGCGCTCCGAGGGCTCCCGAATCGTGTGTCCCCCCTCCCATTGGAAGCGGTGCCGTCGCTGTGGTTCGCGGTGGGCACAGCGTCTCGCACGTCAGAGCCGCTGCGGCAGGCGCAAGACAACGGGCGATCGACACATTGGTCGATCGCCCGTTGGATCAAAGTCGTTCGAAGTCGCTTTGAGCAACTAGCTGCGGGAGCCTCCCGGCAGGCGGTCCAACACGCTGTCGATCAGGCGGTATTCGCGGGCCTCTTCAGCCGAGAGGAAGTTATCGCGGTCGGTATCCTGCTCGATTTTCGAAAGAGGCTGCCCGGTGTGCTTGAGCAGAATCTCGTTCATCATCTGCTTGATGCGGATGACTTCCTTCGCGTGGATCTCAAGTTCGGTGGCGGTTCCTTCCATCCCGGCGAGCGGCTGGTGGATCATGATGCGGGCGTGGGGCAACGCGTGGCGTTTGCCCGGGGCCCCCGCCGCCAGCAGAATCGCCCCCATACTGGCCGCCTGCCCAATGCAGTAGGTGGCCACATCGGGCTTGATGAACTGCATGGTGTCGTAGATGGCCATGCCCGCGGTGATCGAACCACCGGGAGAATTGATGTAAAAGTGCACGTCGGCCTTCTCATCTTCGAACTGCAGGTAGAGCAGCTGCGCCACGATGGCGTTGGCGACGGCATCGTTGACCTGCGTTCCCAGAAAGATGATGCGATCTTTCAGGAGGCGCGAGTAGATGTCCATCGCCCGCTCTTCGCGGCCGCTTTTCTCGATGACGTAGGGAACGAGAATCGACATGTTCAAATCGCTTTCGCGGGATGGGATGCGGAGGAAGTTGTGGGGGCTGTGCCCCCCTCTGGTAACCCGGGGAACGGGCGGCCCGATGCCCACGGGCCGGAACCGACGCTCTTGATGACAGGCTCTGGTGGCGAATAACAGAGCCTTCCGAGACGCCGCGGCCTAGGTGTTCTCGGTCGTCTTCGGAACCTTCGTCAGCACTTCGTCGACGAGGCCGTATTCCTTGGCTTGGGCCGCCGAGAGATAGCGGTCGCGCTCGGTGTCTTTGGCGATGACCGACTTGGGCTGCCCGGTGTGCTTGGCGAGAATGTCGTTGAGCACCTCGCGGGTTTCGAGAATTTCCTTGGCCTGGATCTCGATGTCGGAGACCTGTCCGCCCACCGAGCCGTGAGGCTGGTGAATCATCACCTTGGCGTGGGGGAGGATGAACCGCTTCCCCTTGGCTCCCCCGGCCAGCAGCACCGCGCCGCCGCTGGCCGCCATGCCAACGCACAGCGTCCGCACCTGGCAGTCGAGGTACTGCATGGTGTCGTAGATGGCCAGGGTGGCCGAGACCGATCCCCCGGGGGAATTGATGTAGAAATTGATGTCCTGGTGACGGTTTTCGGACTGCAAGAACAGCATCGCCATGACGATTTGATTGGCGCTTTCGTCATAGATGGGGCCCTGCAGGAAAATGATGCGGTTTTCCAGCAGCAGGTCGGCCAACGTCATCTGCCGCTGCCGGGCATAGTCGCGGGGCCGTTGCAGTGAGGGGATGATGGGACCGGCGTACGAT
>JBKCTR010000664.1:0-5452 GCA_046318755.1 Planctomycetaceae bacterium | reverse complement strand
CGCCAAAGGGGACTGCATCCGTCCCCATCAGCAGAGACGAGGTGTACACGAGATCATTTTTCCGGACGTCCGACTTGGTATCGCTTCAGTTTCCGATCCAGAGTCGACCGTTCAATTCCCAGAATCTGTGCCGCCTGCGTTTTGTTCCAATTCGTGCGATCGAGCACTCCCAGGATGTGCTGTTGTTCCAACTGGTCGAGGGAGAGGTCTCCATGTGGAGATGGCCCTGATCCCGGTGCCTCCCCACGAACCCCCTCTTGTCCTCCCAATCCCGAAAATTGAATCTCGTGGGTTTCGATTTGTGTCCCCAGGCACAACACCACCGCCCGTTCAATGGTGTTCTGAAGTTCCCGCACATTTCCAGGCCAGTCATAGGCACACAAACGTTCCAGGGCCCCCGGACTGAATCCAGTAATCTCACGGCCCGTTTTCACCGTGAACCGTTTCAGGAAATGCTCGGCCAAGGCGGGGATGTCTCCCGGATGTTCGCGCAAGGGTTCCACCACCAGTTCCACCACCTGCAGCCGGAAGTAGAGATCTTTCCGAAAGAGCCCCTGTTCCACCGCATTTTCCAGATCCCGGTTGGTGGCGGCCACCACCCGCACATCGACGGCCACTGGACTGGCTCCCCCGACCCGCTCGAAGGGATGTCCCTCCAACACCCGCAGGAATTTCGCCTGGATACCCAGGCCCATTTCCCCCACTTCATCCAGGAACAGTGTGCCCCGATGCGCCTGTTCAAACTTCCCAATCTTGCGTGTGGTGGCTCCGGTGAACGACCCCTTCTCGTGTCCAAAGAGTTCGCTTTCCAGCAGCGACTCTGTCAGGGCGGCACAATTCATGCAGACAAATGGGCCGTTCCGTCTGCGGCTCGAAAGATGAATGGCCCGCGCCACGAGTTCCTTCCCCACCCCGCTCTCGCCGCGAATCAGGGCGGTCGAGTCGGTCGGGGCGATGCGCCCAATCTTCCCCTTCAAGACCTGCATCTGGGGACTGATCCCCACCAGGTCGCTCTCGATGCCCAGTTGCTCGCGCAGCTTGGCATTGTCGTCACGCAGCTTGGCCAGACCCTCGGCCAGTCGTTCCTGACGCAGCATCTGGTCGAGACCACCTGCACATTGGTCGGCGACCGCCAGCGTGTACTGCAAATCGTCTTCCCCCAGTTGCCGTGTGGGATTGGTCGAGTACAAATGAATCAAACCATAGATCTTCCGATCATGGCGGATGGGGGCGCAGATCACACTCTTGGCCGACAATTCCCCCAGACTGTCACGTTCTCGCAACAGGCTGTCTTCGTCGGTATCGGTGGCCAGCACTGCCTCCCAATCTTTCAGGACCCGTGACGACAGTCCGACCGACACGGGTTGATAGTCGTGATTGACGGGAGATCGGAAGGCGACCACCCGCAGGTCCGCAGGATCCGCCGCGGTCGCGCTGGGTTGCGGCAACAGCAACAGGGCGGCGAGATCCGCTGGGGTCCCGGCCGTCAGGCCGGTCAAGACTGCCTCGGCCAACTGCTGGGCGTTGGACGCCCGCCCCATGTCGAGCGCCATGCGATACAGCTGAGCGAGCTCCCGACCGGGGCGGTACGGCTCGACCTCCCGGGTCCGATCGCCCCCAACATATGGATTGCGATTGGCCGACCCCAGGATGGTCGGTTCCGGTTCAGTGGTTGGGTTGGGGGGCAGGTGGGCGGTGGGGTGTTCGTCGGTTTCCTGGCCGGCTTCGTCGGGACAAAGCTCGGACAGGTCGTGGGTGAAGACCAATTCGCATTCACCCACCCGCAGACGCTGGCCCGGGGTAATGACCGTTTCCCGCTGCAGCAGCTCGTTTTCGATGCGCGTGCCGTTGCGGCTTTGAAGATCGCGAACCAACCACGATCCATCGCGGTCAAAAAGCTCGCAATGATGTCGGCTGCAGGCCTCGTCGGCGATGATGATTTCGTTGGAGGGGGCCCGCCCCATCCGGGTGATCTGGCCAGGGATCAAGCGATAGACATCGCCATATTTCAGGCCGTCCCGAACGACAAGAAAGGCACTGGTCCGACTCAAATCAAATCCCCTGATGACTCAGCCGAGGGATGCAAACCGCCCGCATCCAACACAGTTTTAAGTATACCGTTGACAGGTGAAGGGATGAAAGCAGCCAAGAGCTGTCCTTTTGGGACGCCGGCCTGGGGTTGAAGGCCGGTCGAAGGCCACGGCATGCGATGCGTTTCACAATTAGATGGCTGCCGCGGAGTGCACTTGAAGGGAGGAACCGGTTCGGAGTCGATTTGGTCGTATCTGATTGACCCTCCATCGAGGGGCGACTAACGTCACGACTGGCTGGTCGCGGCACTGCGAGAGCTGGGCACCGACTGAACGCTGCTGGTTTCCCCACTGGCTGTGCTCTTTCTTCTGGAGAGGACTTCTCGATGAGTCGCTTGTACAGAAACCGTTCCTGGTGGCTGTTGGGCCTGGTATGGGTGAGTTGCTTGGGCGAAGCCCGGTGCGACGATTGGCCCCAGTTGTTGGGACCCGCCCGGAACGGTGTCTCATCCGAGCAAGGACTGTTGACCCGCTGGACTGAACAGGGTCCGGCCGAAGTCTGGCGGGTGCCAGGCGGGGTGGGGATGTCGGGTGTGGTGGTCGTCGCCGACCGTGCGCTGACGCTGGTGCAGCGGGAAGGGCGCCAATGGGCCGTCTGTCTGTCGGTCGACACAGGCAAAGAGCTGTGGAGGACAGATCTGGCGGCCGCCTATCGCAACCAGATGGGGGATGGTCCCCGCGCGACGCCCACGGTGGCCGGGGATCAGGTCTTCGTGCTTACCGGTGAGGGGATCCTGAAATCGCTGAAGCTGCGCGACGGATCGGAGGTTTGGTCGACCGACTTGATGAAAGATCTGCAGGCTCCGCCGGCTGACTACGGCCTGGCCTGTTCACCGCTGGTGGTGGGTGACAGGGTGATTGTGACGGTCGGTGCCGCGGAGGCGACGGTGGTCGCCCTCGACACGCGAACCGGCAAGATCGCCTGGCGGGCCGGACAAGATTCCCCCGCCGGTTATTCGTCTCCTGCCCTGCTGGACGTGGCGGGGCGGAAACAGATCGTGGCGTTTCATGGAGCGGGGGCGCTGGGGCTCGATCCCCAATCGGGAGACGAATTGTGGAACTACCAGTATGTGACAGATTTCTCTTGCAACATCGCCACGCCGCTGGCCATTGATGGCGGCATCTTTCTCTCAGCAGGAGAGAACCACGGTTCGGTACTCCTGGACCTCAAGCCCCAGGGAGGCCGGTATGAGGTCTTGCCCCGCTGGACTTCCCAGGGACCCAAAAGCACATTCCGGAATGAATGGCAAACGGCCGTACCGATCGCGGGGGCTCTTTATGGTTTTGACAACGTCGGGAGTGCCGGTCCGGTCACGCATCTGGCCTGCATTGACCCGCGGACCGGCAGCCGGAACTGGCAGGAGTTGCGGTTTGGCAAGGGGAACCTGACGGCTGCCGACGGCAAGTTGTTCGTGATCTCAATCAGCGGAGAGCTGGTGGTGGTGCGGGCCAACCCCGAGCGGTTTGAGGTGCTGGGGAAGAGGCCATTGCTGGAGAAGACCCGCACCGCTCCGGCGATCTCGGGAGGCCGCCTGTTCGCGCGGGATGATCACGACATCGTCTGCGTGGATGTGCGTCAACCCTGATGGTGCGATGGCCGCCAGATTCCGCACGACCATGCGACCGATCCTCTGGTCACGGGGCGCGGGGAGGAATTGAGGCGAACGGTGTCTGAGAGGGGACGGGACCGATTGATTTTGGCACCGACAGCCCGGGAACCCGAAGCGGAGGGAGCAGCGAGACTCCCGGACTTCGCACAACCCCCGGCAGGGGAGCGCCGGATTGGGGAACGGCGGCGTGGTAGTCTTCACCGAGCAGTTGGGCCAACGTGGCGGCGATCTGGCTCTGGGTGACTTCGACCTTTTCCCGTGGTCCCAGAGGGGGCGTATCAGGCCCCATCGCGGCGGCCCAGATGAAGCGGGCTTGGCTCAAATCCTTGCCGTGGTTCTTCCAGGAAACCCGGTCATCACCCCGACCGTGATCGGTGGTGATGAGCAGCGAGGTCTTGCCGGCGTATTGGGGCAACGACTGCAGGTGGGTCCAGAGGCGTTCGATCAGGCGGTCGTTCCGCAGGGCGGCGTCGAGATACAGGTCATAGCGTCCCTCGTGGGCGAAGTCGTCGGTTTCGCCCAGTGACACAAACAGCACGCGCGGCTGCGATTGTTCGAGGAAGTCGAAAACCGCCTGGACTGTGAAGGCGTCATAGCGCACGTTGTCCCACAGGTGCGGGGTCTCATTGGCCAGTTGCTGCAGCAGGTCGCGCCGTGGTTGGGGCACCTGGGGTTTGATGGGTGCCCATCCTGAGTCGACGGGAATGCCGCTGCGCTCGGTGTTGATGATCCATGGGAACACATCCCATGAGGTCCAGGCCGCGACTTGCCCCGCGAATCGCGGCTGCTGATGCAGCCATTCAAGCACCGTCACATTGGGGTTGGACTTCTTGTCATTCGAGTTGATGCGGGGATCGGCATACCCGCACAGGATCTCGCTGTAACCGGGATACGAGAAGTTGAGACCATTGGTGACGGTGACACTGCTGCCCAGCGTCGGGTCGCCGAAGATCTGCCCTTGTGCGGCGAGTGTCTTCCAGACGAAGGGGAAGAGGGCAATGCGGCGTTCTTCGGCCGTGTCGCGGAAGAATCGCCGGCGGAGGGCGGGCACATCGCGGACGCCGCCGGCCTCTTTCGAGAGCAGGCTTTCGTCACAGCCGCCAAAGAATTCCTGCCAGCGCAGACCATCGAGTGTGACCAGGAGGATGTTCTCGGTCTGACGTTGGTCGGCCGCGAGCCTGTTGAGCGCCAGGCAGACAAGAAACAGACTGATCAACAAGCTACGGCGTGGAAGGCTGGATGGGCGCATGAAGACACTCGTGGTTGCTGGTCCAGGAGAGGGAAGGGAAGCCACCGCCGTGTGGCCGATGGGTCACATGTACCGCAGCACGGGGAGTCTCGACAACCATGCTCGACTGTGAGGTGCTGGAAGCGGCGGCTGCGCCGTGATGACGCGTTCGGCGCATAGGCAGTGGTGGAGATGGCGATCGGTTTTCTCCGCCGTAATACACGGGGAGCGGGGCGGGGCACCAAGAACGGTGAGTCCGCGGGGCCTGCGGTGGGAGAAGGGGGGCAGGCGGGATACAAAAAGAAGAGGGGCGGGGCCCAGACAGGCGGTGTGGATTCAGAGCAGCTCGCGACAGCCCGGCCCGAAACAAGCCTGGCCCGAAACAAGCCCGCCTGAAAATAGCAGAAGCGGTCGAACACGAGTTTCGACCGCTTCATGCTTGTTGTTACCAGGTGTCACGACAAAAGTCGCGACAAGCCTTCCAAGATTACTTCTTGGCGGCCTTCTTCTTGGCAGCCTTCTTG
>JBKCTR010000663.1:0-2471 GCA_046318755.1 Planctomycetaceae bacterium | reverse complement strand
GCTGGCTCCCGTCAGCCCGGACTCATTGGTCGAAATGTTTGTGTCGGCCAAGGCCGCAATCGCGCGGTCATTGTTGGAAAAATTGCTGTTGGTGATCGTCAAACCCGCGGCCCCAGCGGTCGCCGGAATCAGAAACCCGGTTCCCTGAGAGGCGGCGGCGACACGCACCAGCGTCAGGTTGTCCACCTGCGCTCCGGCCTGCAGTCCCACGCCCACCGTGTTGTTCACCACACTTCCCGACACCCGCAACTCTCTGAGGGTGCTGCCATCGGCATTTTCTCCCAGAGTGATGGCCGTCCCGCTGGCAACATTGATGCGTGTCCCAGTCGTGGCCGAGGGCACGGTCGAGCCGAAGCCATCGAGATTCAATGCCTTGTTGATCGTGACCGACTGATTGTACTGCCCCGCGTTGACGAAGCTGACGGCCCCTCCCGAGGCGGCGAAGTCGACCGCCTGCTGCAGCCGGGTGGCCGTGGCACCGGTCGTGGTGTAGGTCAGGTTGACGGTCGAGGCGTTGCCGACGACGGTGGCGGGGAGCGGAGTCGGATTTGCCCCGCCGCCCCGAATCAGACGGCGGACGTTGATCGTTTCGACCCCCGTAATAGAAACGCCTGAAGACAACCCCGTGAAGAATGCCCCCGTTCCCGAAATCGGATTGCTGCCTGCGAAAAACACCTGTTGCCCGGCCGAGCCAGAGGTGTCACTGATCATGATGCTGTTAATTTGGGCCGCAGTGGTGCCCGTAGGCCCAAACGTCCCCTTGTTCGTCAGGTTGGAACTGCTTGTACCCACCTGCAGATTGCCCACTTCCGAGGTCGGTGAGGAGCTCGAATACGAGATCCAAACCTGGTCATTGGCGGCATCCAGAGAGATCTGCAGTTGGTTTCCCGAAACACTCGTGGTCACCGCCAGCAGCGCCCGCGACTCGAGGGCCTCCGCCACCTGCGACCGCGACATGCGTCGGGTCCGCACCATTTGCCGCCGCCGCAGCGACGCTTTCACACGAGCTTGGAAGAACAAACGACCGATCAAATTGGCCCAGGATTGAAACTTCATCGCAGTTTCCTCGTGTCGCAGGAGGGAAGCTCGGGAGCGAAAGGAACAAGCACTGACTCAAACGAACGCAGCCCCAAAAAACCGTGTGTGGAGTGCTACAATCTGCTTCGTGCAGGCCTCGGAAAACCCCTTCGTGAGATCTCTTCCGAATCGTGATGGGAGAGAGTGACAATTTGAAAATCACGTTGCAACCCTCCAATTCGAAAATTTTGGTTCTTCCCATATTTTTCTCACGCAGTGAATTGGCCGAGCCGCCGCGCCAGCCGATGATCCAGATAATTAGATCCATCACTCTTTTAACGGAAATTTTCGAATTCGGGCCAGCCTGAAAATGAAGCATTAAGTTCATGACTGACAACGACTTACGATTCGGGGAAACCCGCACATCCGAGCGCTCCATCCGCCGCGCCACACACCAAGAGAAAACCTGATCCAGAACCCTCCACTTCGCTTTCCTGGAATCCGGGATTTTTTTCGGTTGCTGTAAGGCGTACCGACATGAAACCCGGCAGGCCGGTTCCCGACGCCCCCCCGAAGTCGCACCAGATCCATTCCGCTCCGCCCACAATCGCCGGAACAGCCGACCGGGAACGCACCTGGAGCAGGAATCCCCACGTGATCCACCCGTTTTCCCCTGGCGATCACCGCTCTGGGCCACCCGCGGCGGCAGATTCCCGCCGCTCCTGCGGCCCAATCAAGCCCCTCCGCCCCCCCTCCATGCCCCCCATCCCGACGGTCTTGGGTCCCCAGTTGCCCCAACGGCTGACCCGCCTCGCAGATCGCCGGACCGCGGTGGGACTATCATGATGTCGTGTTCAGCCCTCAGAGAACTCAGCACAGCGTTCCTGACAGAGCGACGCTGAGCGGCAACACCACACCGTGGCCAGCGCAATCGGGCACCGTTGTGGACCGATTGCTGAGACATTCAGCTCGATCTTGCGACAACACAATGGGAGCCGAGACGATGGGATGGAGCGAAGCGGGATCGACGGCCTCGACGCCATCCCGAGCCGAGGGGTTGAGTCACTTGAAGACACTGGCACCCGTCATTCGCAACTATGCCGCGTCGCGCAATCAGGCCACGGGGGGGACCACCACGCGATTGTCCCCCTCCATCCGGCGGCGCCTGGTTCTCGAAGAGGAGGTGCTCGCTTTCGCCCGTTCTGTCGGCCACTTTCCCCAGGTCGAGAAATTCGCCCAAGAGGTCGTGTGGCGCACGTATTGGAAAGGCTGGCTGGCCAATCGCCCCGGGGTCTGGAATGCCTACCTCGACCGCCTGCGGGGGCTCGACGACACCCTGCCCGCCGCACAACGCGATCGTCTGACGTGCGCCCTCCAGGGAACGACCGATTTACCCTGCTTCAACGCCTGGTGCAACGAACTGATCTCGACCGGCTACCTGCACAATCACGTGC
>JBKCTR010000662.1:0-2408 GCA_046318755.1 Planctomycetaceae bacterium | reverse complement strand
GTTTTCGCCCGGCAGCCCTCGGGAACCGGCTGGTTCCCTTCCCTGGAGTCGACCCGCATGGCCTCTTGGAAATCCCCTTGGGTTGTGATCACAACCTTGGCAATGGGCGTCGTGGTCTCGACGGGCTCTCCTGCGGCGGCCCAACTCTTTGGGCAATCCAGCCCGAACAGCGGCCAGAATGGCCGGGGGACGGCTGCGATGGGGGCCCGCGGCAGCACCAGCGGAGCTTCGGGATCCCAGATGCAGTTTGGGGGCCCCAGTCTGGGAGGCCAGGCGATGGGAAGCCAAGGTCTCGGTCAAAGTCAGACGGGACTCGGTCAGGCTGAGGGTACGATGCGGGGTTCGACCGCCGGCGGCCGTTTCGTGGGAATGCGGCAGGCAGGTCAGGCCGCCCAGTTGCCCAATATCAACGGCATGATGAATGGCCGCAATAACCGCAATGGCGCGCTGAACAATCAGTTCGGCCAGCAGGGACAATTCGGTCAGCAAAACCGGAACAACCAAAATCGCAACCGGAACCAGCAAGGCCAGCAGGGGATGGGTCAGAATTTCAACGGCCAATCCAACCAGGCCCAAGGCCGGCAGATTCGGCCGACCCTCAAGGTCGGTTTCGAGTTCGAGCCTGCCGAAGTCGCTCCGGCCCAAACCCGGCTCGCTGGCCGCTTTGACAAGCTCAATGACCGGAAGCAGTTCCAGGGAATCGAGATGCGGACGGAAGGGGACACGGTCGTCCTGCGGGGAGTGGCCAAAGACGCAGCCACCAAGCGGCTGATGGAAAAGGTGGCCATGCTCGAACCAGCGATCAAGTCGGTTCGGAATGAAATTCGGATCGTTGGTGAACGCCAAGACGACAACGAGTAATCGCGGCACTGCGGAAGATCCATCGCCATCTTCGAAGTGCCAGCCCCCCACTCCAACCACCGATGGTTGGGGAGCGGACGCTCGATCCCACGCGTGACCCAGCCCGACAATCGCTCGCCATCGCTTTGCGAGTTGCTGTCAAGCAAGGCACTCTCGTCCCTCGCCTCGGTCTCGTCCCCTTCACGAGTCATCGGTTGACGGGACCTATCTGACCTGCCCGGCAAATTCTGGGTGAACTTGCCTGCGGCCTCGCGCTCGCGGCTGTTCGTTGCCACGTGTCCCTATTGGGTTGACTGCCCCGCCAGCTCGCGGGCACTGAGGGCCGCTTTGCGCCAGGTCTCGGCCAAGTCGCGCTGCCCCAGCTGTTCACACAGCGACGCCAGACGCTCGCGAATTTCAAAATCCGCGGGACGCTGCATCGCCTCACGGTACATGTCAAACAGCTCGCTCCGCTTGACCTCCGACTCGCGATAGCGGGCCAATTCCCGTTCATAGGCGTCATTGTCGCCGGCGGCCTGATAGGCCAAGGCGAGCTGATAGCGGGTCTGAAAGTCGTGCGGCTCTTTCGCCAACAGATCTTCGTAAATGGCAATCGCCGCTTGGCGGTCTCCCTCATCCAGCAGCATCCGCGCCCGCAAGAGCCGCACCCGGACCGAGTCGGGACGTTCCTGCTCGGCCTGGGCCAGCAACTTCCGCGACTCGTCGAGTTCCCCCATGCTCCAGAGACACTCACTCCGCATCACCAACACCGGCACGGCGTCCGAAACCGGCTCGAGAATCTCCAGCGCCGCGGTGTAGTCGCGCTGCTCGATCAGGCACTGGGCCAGTTCCGTACGGATCGCTCGTTCCACCTCCTCGGGGGGCGATTTTTCGAGCGACTGCCGATACTGCAGAATGGCCTCGGTGTAGTTGGCATAGTCGGCATTCAGGATCAGGCCCGCCAGCCGGAAGGCGCGGTGATCTTCGGGATTCAGACGCTGAGTCTCCTGCAACGCCGCCAGGGCGAAGTCCATGGCTCCCAGGTTGTGGTAGACCGTGGCGAGATTGCGGTGGTTTTCCGGATCTGTCGGATCTTCCTCGATCAACAGCTTCAGCAGTTGCTCGGCCTCACCCCAGCGCTGCAGCCGCATCAGGCACTCGGCGGACCACTGCAGCATCGGCCGGCGCAGTGTCCCGGCGGGAGGCACACGGGAGATCTGCTTCAGGGCGGCCGCATGATCCCCGCTGAAGGTCAACCCCACCCCCAGCAGCAGGTTGAGATGCTCCCCCGTTCCCGGATATTCCCGCAGGGCCTCCACGGTCTTCCGGAACTGTTCCTGATCCCCCTCGCGGGCGGCGGCCAACGCCTCATCGAACAGTTTCTGAACCTGGGTGACGGTCGCCGAGATATCCGGCTTCCTGGTCGCGGCGGACCGGTTCAGGTTCCACCTCCAGATCCCCACGGCCGCCAGGGCCAGCAGCACGGCTCCCGCGCCCCAAACAGCCGCTCGTAAACCTCGGTTTTGCCTTGGCACCGCCCACTCTCCTCACCGGATGGCAAAGGAGCC
>JBKCTR010000661.1:0-2312 GCA_046318755.1 Planctomycetaceae bacterium | reverse complement strand
GGGGGATCCCGAGATCAACGCCCGCGTGGCCCAGTACGAGATGGCCTTCCGCATGCAGACCAGCGTGCCCGACGTGATGAACCTGTCGGGCGAGCCGGAGAGCGTGCTCGACCTGTATGGCCCGGAGGCCAGGAACCCCGGGACCTTCGCGGCGAACTGCCTGTTGGCGCGGCGTCTGGCAGAGCGGGGGGTGAAATTCATCCAACTCTATCACCAGGGGTGGGACCAGCACGGCAACCTGCCGAACGCGATTCGCACGCAGTGCCGGGAGACCGACCAGCCGGCCGCCGCGCTGCTGCGCGACCTGAAGCAGCGGGGCATGCTCGACGAGACGCTGGTGGTCTGGGGGGGTGAGTTTGGGCGGACGAACTACTCGCAGGGAAAACTGACGGCGACCGACTACGGGCGCGATCATCACCCGCGCTGTTTCTCGATGTGGCTGGCGGGGGGAGGCGTGCGGGGGGGCGTAACGCATGGGGCGACTTGCGAGTGGGGCTACAACGTGGTCGAGAACCCGGTGAGCGTGCATGACCTGCATGCGACGATGCTGCACCTGCTGGGGATCGACCACGAACGGCTGACGTACCGGTACCAGGGACGGCGGTTCCGGCTGACCGATGTGGAAGGTGAAGTGGTCCGCCCTGTGATCGCCTGAGTGGGGCGGGGTGCGGACGCGGGGTTGGTTTCAGAGCAAGCAGGGGGCGATTGGTTTCCGATGGCGCGCGTGGTTCTGGCGATGAGCGGCGGAGTCGACAGCTCGGCCGCGGCGGTGCTGCTGCGGGAGCAGGGGCACGAGGTGATTGGGCTCTTTATGCGCTCGGGGGCGAGTGAAGAGCAGGCGTGCGCGACCGGGGGGAACAGCCTGCCGATTGTGAATGCCGCCCCGCACAAGCAGGGGTGCTGCAGCGCGAGTGATGCGGCCGACGCCCGCCGGGTGGCCGACCAGCTCGACATTCCGTTCCACGCCCTGAACTTCAAGGACGCGTTCGGGCGGATCAAGGATTACTTCGTCGATGAGTATCTCGCGGGACGGACCCCGAATCCGTGCGTGATGTGCAACAACTGGCTGAAGTTCGGCCGGCTGTGGGAATTCGCCCGGCAGATTGGGGCCGAGTGGATCGCCAGCGGGCACTACGCCCGTCTCGCGACCGACACCGCTGGCGGCCCCCCTGCCCTGCTGCGTGGGCTCGACCGGGGGAAGGACCAGTCGTACGTGCTGTTTGGGATCGCCCCCGAGATTCTGCGGCATGTGCTGTTTCCCGTGGGGGGGCACACCAAGCCTGAAATCCGCGCGCTGGCCGAGCGGGCGGGGCTGCGGGTCGCCACCAAGCCCGACAGCCAGGAGATCTGTTTCGTTCCCGACCAGGACTATGCCGGGTTCATCGAGCGGTACCGCGGGCCGCAAGGCACGGCGGGGGAACTGGTCGATACGGCGGGGCGGGTGGTGGGCCAGCACGATGGGTTTGAGAAGTTCACGATCGGGCAACGGCGGGGCCTGGGGGTAGCGTTTGGCGAGCCGCGGTACGTGGTGGCGCTCGATGCGGCCAGACGGCGGGTGGTGATCGGGACGCGGGGAGACCTCGATTGCCACGAGCTGTCCGCCGACCGGGTGAACTGGCTGGTGGAGGGCTTGCCGGCGACGTTTTCGTGCCGGGCGCAGATCCGCTACACACATGACGCGGCTGCGGCGACCGTGACCTGGGGGGAGGACCAGACGATTCGGGTCACCTTCGAGCAGCCGCAGTTCGGGGTGGCCCCCGGGCAGGCGGTGGTGTTGTACGAGGGGGACCGGGTGCTGGGAGGAGGCTGGATTGCGTCGGCCCAGCGCGGGTGGCAGCGGGCGACGGCAGCGGTGTTGGAAGGAATGGAGCGCTGAACGTGTGCGGGCGTCTGGGTCAGACCAATCCACGAAGAACAGGACCACGAGCCATTCCCGATGAAATGCCCAGCCTGTGCCGAGACGATTGACGACGGGACACACAACTGCCCGTTCTGCCACAGCAACATCACGACCGCGGAGCGGGATCTGGTGGAAGAGCGGCTGGCGCGGGGGACTCGCAAGGTGCGTCGGGCCTCGCAGCCGGTGCGGCTGATGTCCATTCTGGGAACGACGGGTTTGGTGCTCGCGTTGTTCCTGGTGCTGGTCTGGCTGGCGAGTCTGATTCTTCCGGGGATGGAGCGTGCCCGGTTTGCGTCCCGGCGAGACGCTCAGCAGCACGAATGCGAGGGAAACCTGCGGAGGATTGCCCGGGCGTTGCAGGTGTATCACGAGGTGCATGGGTCCTTCCCTCCCGCTGTGACCTACAGCGGGG
>JBKCTR010000660.1:0-5151 GCA_046318755.1 Planctomycetaceae bacterium | reverse complement strand
CGCCTGGAAGTACCGGATGTGGGCCGGGTAGAAGTCGGTGAAGGGGGCATTCCCCCCGTCCTGGTACTGCGGCGAGAGCCGGGCCCCGTACTGCGCCTCTTGCAGGGCACGGTCGAGTTCCTGGTCTTGTGGTTCGAGCCTCCGGGCGAACCGCACCACCGAGTTCAGGTGCGAGACATCGATGTGGTAGTTGCCAGCCTGAAACAGCATTTCCCGCCCGGCGAGCAACTCGCCTCTGGGCAACCCCGCGAAGTGCTCGATCGACTGATCGCCCAATTGCGTGCTGATCACGATTGGCACGGACTTTTCGACGCCCTGCTGATGCGTCGACGGCAAGAGCTGGGGCTGCCGCTGATCCGCCCCACCTCGCTGAAGGACGTCCCCCCCGCCCTGCGGGATGACTTCGAAAAGTTCTACATCGACTCGGCCCGGGAGGTGGGGGGGCTGCTGCTGGCCGATGGTCAGATTCCGCAGGCCTGGAACTACTTCCGGGCCATCAACGAGACCGAACCAGTCGCCCGGGCCATCGAGGCCCTGCCCGCTGACGCGCCCGTGGAAGAGGCTGTGGTCGAGATCGCCCTGTTTCACGCCGTGGCCCCCATCAAGGGGCTGGAGCTGTTCCTCAAGTCGCACGGCACCTGCAGCACCATCACCGCCCTCGACCAGCAGTTTGGCCAGATGCCCCCTGCCAACCGGGCCGCCTGTGCCCGCGTGATGGTCCGGCGACTTTACGATGACCTGCGTGCCAACGTCGAACACGATGTGAAGCGGCGGCTGCCGATGACGCCTCCGGGAGGCAGCCTGCGCGAGTTGATCGCCGGGCGGGAAATGCTGTTTCAGGATGGCAACTACCACATCGATGTCTCGCACCTGAACTCGGTGGTGCGGTTCGCCCGGATGCTCGAACCACAAGACCAGGAACTCGACCTTGCCCTGCAATTGGCGCAGTACGGGGCCCGGCTCTCGCCGCAGTACCAGTACGGGGGGAATGCCCCCTTCACCGACTTCTACCCGGCCCACATCCGGTACTTCCAGGCGCTGCTGAATCAGCATCGCGACGAAGCCATTGCCTGGTTCCGCGGCCAGATCACCGGCGATCCGGCCGACACCGACACCCAATTGGCCGCGTATGCCCTGGTCGATCTGCTGATCCGTCTCGACCGGCATGGCGAGGCGCTCGATCTGGCGCTGCAATACCTGCCCGACACGGCCGAGGAATTCGGGTTGTCAATTCCCGAGTTGTGCGCGAAGGCGGGTCAATTCGAGAAGCTGCGCGCGTTCGCCCGCGGGCGGGGCGACCTGCTCAACTTCACCGCCAGTCTGCTCTCCCGCTGAACCTGTGCGAGTGCTTCCAGGAACCTGATCGCCCGATGTCCGCTCATCTCGAACGCAACCGGACCGCCTATGGCCGCATGGTGAATGCGGGCAGTCCGTTTTCCAAAGTCGCGACCGATGACGAGTGTCGCGAGCCGCTGAAGACCCTCGACGGCCGCAATTGGCTGCCCGCCACCGTCGCGGGACTCGAGGTGCTCTGCCTGGCGGCGGGAGGGGGCTGGCAGTCGATTCTCTACGCCAGTGCCGGGGCCCGTGTGACGGTGTTCGATCTCTGCCCCGAAATGCTCGAACTCGACGCCCGCGAGGCGGCCCGCCGGAACCTCAAGGTGCGCTGCGTTGAGGGGTCGATGGACAAGCTCGAGATGTTCGCCGACCGGTCGTTCGACATCGTGCACCAGCCGGTCAGCACCTGCTATGTCCCCGACATCAACGCCGTCTATGCCGAGGTGGCCCGCGTGCTGCGTGACGGGGGTCTCTACATCAGCCAGCACAAGCAGCCGACCAGTCTGCAGATTGTCGAGCGAGACGCCCAGGACCGGTACATTGTGGGGGTCCCCTATTACCTTGGCGGGCCGCTCCCCCCGGTCGGAGACCGCTCGTACCGCGAGCAGAATGCCGTGGAGTTTCTGCACAAATGGGAGGATCTCGTGGGGGGGCTGGCCCGGGCCGGGCTGTGCCTGGAAGACCTGCGCGAGCCCTGCCGGGCGAAGCCCAAGGCCCGCCCTGGCGAGATTGGCCACCGCGGGCTGTTCATTCCCCCCTACGTCCGGATGAAGGCCCGCCGCCTCCCCCGCGTGACCCCGCCCCCTCCCGCCGAGCCCCCCCGCCTCTGGACTCCCTGAGCGAGTTCGAGGGGGAATCGAGCCCGCGGCATTCGACCCCGACGGGAATCGACCCAGCGGTTCACCAGCCCCGGAGCAGTCGCACCGGAATGAACCGGCTTCCTGTCCTCCGCCATTCCGGGGAATCACCAGGGCGACGGCCGCCTACATTCTCTCGATCGTCTCGATCCCCAGCAGAGACAATCCCTTTTCCAGGCAGCGGGCGGTCAGGTCGGCCAGCAGCAGACGGCTCTGCTTCAGCGACTCGGTCTCGGCCTTCAACACCGGGCAGTTCTCGAAGAATGTGCTGAATCGATTGGCGGTTTCGTACAGCCAGTTGGTCAGTACATTCGGTCGGAAATCGAGCGCCACCCCGTCGAGCGTCTCGTGGAACCGCAGCAACTGCAGAGCGAGGGCCCGCTCGGCGGGATGCTGCAACTCGATCCGGGCGGTTCCCTGCCGCAACGACTCGCGGTCGATCTCCCCCTTGCGCACAATGCCGCAGACCCGCGCGTAGGCGTATTGCATGTAGGTGGCCGTGTCCCCCGTCAGGGCCAACATCTTGTCCCAACTGAAGATGTAGTCGGTCTCGCGGTTTTGCGAGAGGTCGGCATATTTGATCGCCCCAATGCCGACCGCCTCGGCAATCCGCTGCCGGGCCGCTTCGTCGAGGTCAGACCCGGTCGCCTTGCGCTCTTCACTGTCATCGACAATCCGCCGGGCCCGGGCGACCGCCTCATCGATCAGCGATTCGAGCCCCACCACATCTCCCGAGCGGGTTTTATACGGCCGCCGGTCGTCTCCCAGAATCGTCCCGAAACTCACATGCCGCAGGTCGACGTCGCGGTAACCCCAGCGCTGGGCCGTCTCGAACAGCAGCTTGAAGTGGTCCCCCTGACGGGCATCGACCACGTAGAGCACCAGGTTCGCCCCCAGCCGGTCCACCCGATCGCGAATTGTCGCCAGATCGGTGGTGGCATAAGTGAACGCCCCATCCCGCTTGCGCACGATGAACGGGGCTTCGACCCCGGGAATGAACACGCAGACCGCCCCGTCACTCTCGACCGCCAATCCCTTCCGCTTGAGGTCGTCGACCACCGCCGCCAGGGCGGGCTGGTAGTGGCTCTCGCCCAGGGCCATGTCGAAGCGAATCCCCAGCCGGTCATACATGCGGTTGAGCGCCGCAAGGCACTCGGGCATGAACTGGTTCCACAGCCGGGTGTTCTCGGCATCGCCGCTGTGCAGGCGGGCGGTCTCCAGCCGGGCCTCTTCGGCAATCTTCGGATGCCGTTGCGCTAGCTCCAGCAACTGGGCAGCTCCCTCGACCGCGGCCACCTTCTTGGCGGCCGACGCAACCTCCTCGCGCAGCGCAGTCTCGTCTCCCGCCAGTTGCTTCAACTCTTTCTTGCGCTGCTCGAGGGCCTTCTTGTCGCTCGGGTTGGGCTCGGCGCGAGCCGCCGCGTGGGCCCGTTCGGCGGCCGCCAGACGATCTTTCAGCCCCGGCAGCGCGGCGGCCGCCTCGTGATACCCTTCCAGTTGGTTGACCAGGCGGTACAGGCGGGCGAGTTCCCCCACCGGGTTGGCGTTGTACGCCCCCTGGTCGAGGAAATGCTTGTATCCATAGATGATCATCCCGAACTGGGTGCCCCAGTCACCGATGTGATTGTCGCTGACCACATCGTGCCCGAGATACCGCAGAATGCGGTACAGGGCGTCGCCGATCACGCTGCTGCGCAGATGCCCCACGTGCATCGGCTTGGCGACATTGGGAGACGAGTAGTCGACAATCACCTTCCGGGGCTGCGCCACCAGAGCCACGCCGCACCGCGGATCGCGTGCCTGCCGATTCGACTGCTCGACAATCCAGTCCGAACGCAACCTCAGGTTGATGAACCCTGGCCCCGCCACTTCGGGGGATTCACACAGGTCGGCCAAGTCGGTCTTGCCGACGATCTCACGGGCCAGTTCCTGCGGATTGACCCCCTTCGACTTGGCGAGGGCCATCACGAAGTTGGCCTGGTAATCGCCAAAGCGGGCGTCCTGCGCCGGCCGAATCTGCTGGGCCAGCGTCGCGGGCTCGGGGGAATAGTCAGACAGCACCCGCTCAAACCGGGTCCGCAGCTCATGCAGAATGTTCATCAGGTCGTGGCTTGCCAGTCGAGACGCTTCGCGTCGGCCCAAAGGTTTTCGAGGTCATACAGCGCCCGGCCTTCCGGGCTGAAGACATGCAGCACGATGTCTCCGTAGTCGAGCAGCATCCACTGCGTGCTCTCCTCCCCCTCGAGGGTCGCGCGGGAACTGCCGCTCGTCCGCAGCCGGGTTTTGACCTCCGAGGCAATCGCCTTCATCTGACGGGGGGAGGAGGCCGTTGTGATCACAAAGTAATCGACAATCGGTGTGCTCTGGCGCATGTCCAGCAGCAACGTGTCTTTGCCGCGCATGGCATCGGCCGTCTGGGCGGCCAGCCGGGCCAGGGGCAAGCCGTCGTACGAACGGGGAGGAGACGCAGATTCAGTCGGCGAGGCGGCGATGGGAAATCCCTCGGTGAATGGAAGCCCCGGCACAGCCGGCCCGAAGAGGCCGGCCGCAATCGAGGCGACTCGAAACGCCACGGCGGGAAGACTGGCGGCCCCCCTTCCCTCAGAAGGGTCCGGCCGCCTGTTTCCACGCCGTCAAGCAAGCAACCCCGCACCACACAACGTGGCCGGGGTTGCTCAATTCTTCAAAAGAACGCGGCGAAAGTCTAGGTGCGCTCGGGAATCCGCATCGCGTAGAACGAACGCCACACGAAGTACAGGGCCACGAGCAGCATGGCCACACCGACGATGCCGGTGTAGTCAAACGGCTTCGCATCGCCAACGATGTGATTTCCCGCCTCGTCGATTGGGTGCCGGATTTTGACGGCGATTTCCACCGCCAGCAGTCCGAACAACGTCGAGAACTTGATGATGGGGTTCAGGGCGACCGAGGTGGTGTCCTTGAACGGATCGCCCAC
>JBKCTR010000659.1:0-4386 GCA_046318755.1 Planctomycetaceae bacterium | reverse complement strand
AGGTCGACATCGCCAAGCGATTGGTCGGTCAGCAGGGAGCCGCCCGCTAGGGGGTTCCATCGCGATGACCGAAGGTCGCGACGTTCAGGCCGCAGTTTCCCCTTTTGGAAACTGCGACTTTTTTGCTGTTGTCCTGTTGGCTGTCGTCACCGGGGGCTGGCGCGGGAATCCCACCGGGTGGGCTGCGCCGCTCCTCCTGTTGGGGCGGTCCCTCCCCACCCGGGTCCCGGGCATCGTGGAACAACCGATCCGGAGAGTCTGACATGTTGGATCCGATCCGGCGTTTCACCCGGAAGCTCTGGCCGGGGACTGTCGCCGAACGCCGCCAACTCGTGGACCAGGTCATCGCCGAGAGCGAACGGCTGGTGGCGGTCTCCGACGAAGAGCTGCGGCTGCGGGGGGTCGATCTCAAATGGTTGGCGCGGTCTGGCGTGGAGCTGGAGTCTCTGCTGGTCCGCGCGTATGGCCTGATGCGTGAATCGTGTCGGAGGACACTCAAGCTCACTCATTACCCCGTCCAAATCGAGGGGGCCATCGCCATCTTCCAGGGAGGTCTGGCCGAGATG
Source organism: Planctomycetaceae bacterium (assembly GCA_046318755.1). Lineage (GTDB taxonomy): Bacteria > Planctomycetota > Planctomycetia > Planctomycetales > Planctomycetaceae > UBA10511. The sequence continues at coordinate 3,820 of JBKCTR010000659.1, read as the reverse complement.
CAGACCGGCGAGGGCAAGACCCTGACCGCCGTGCTCCCCACGTATCTGCGGGCCCTCATCGGGCAGGGCTGTCATGTGGTCACGGTGAACGACTACCTGGCGCTGCGCGACGCCGAGCTCAACCGGGCGGCATTCGAGTTGCTCAGCATGACGGTCGGCTGCATCCAGACACCCCAGGGAACCGACGAACGTCGGGCCCATTACAGTCGGGATGTGACCTACGGTACCTCCAAGGAGTTTGGCTTCGACTTTCTGCGGGATCGGCTGAGGCTCGATGACGCCGCCGACCCGGCCCGCGCCGCGGGGGCCGAGCGGACTGTCCAGCGGGGTCATTACTTCGCCCTCATCGACGAGGCCGACAGCGTGCTGATTGACGATGCCCGCACGCCCTTGATCATCTCCACCGAGGAAGAGACCCCCCCGGCCTCGCTGGCTCTGTATGAATGGGGCTCGCAAATCGCGCCGCAGTTGGTCCCGGAAGAGCACTTTTTGTACGACCCCCACAAACGCGACGCCGTGCTCACCGAGGCGGGCTGCCGCAAGGTGCTGCTGTCTCCCCGGTCGAGCCTCGTGAGCCGTCATGAACCCGAGCAGATCTACCGCCAGGTCGAGCGGGCCCTGACCGCCCAATATGGATTCCAGCGCGATCGCGATTACGTGATCAACGACGATCAGGAGATCCAGATCATCGATGAATCGACCGGCCGCATGATGGAGGGGCGGAAGTGGCAACAGGGGCTGCACCAGGCGATCGAAGCCAAAGAACGGGTCCCCATCACCAACCGCACCATGTCGGCCGCCCAGGTGACGGTGCAGCGTTACTTTCGGCAGTACCGGCATCTGGGAGGGATGTCCGGCACCGCCGCGTCGGTCCGGGGTGAGGTGAACAAGACCTACAAGATGAAGGTGTCGGTGATCCCCACCCATCGCCCCTGCATTCGACAGGGGCTTCCAACCCGGGTGTTCGCCACCTGGAACGACAAGGCACTGGCCGTGGTCCAGGAAGTGGAGCGGCTGGTGAGCAGCCGGGCGGTGTTGATTGGAACCCCGTCGGTGGCGGCCAGCGAACAGCTCAGCCAGTTGCTGGCCGAGCGCAGCATCGTGCATCAATTGCTGAATGCGCGCAAACTGTCGGAGGAGGCCGACATCATTTCCCGGGCCGGGCGCCGCGGCCATGTCACCATCGCCACCAACATGGCGGGGCGGGGAACCGACATCCTCCTCGACGAGAATGTCCGCGTGGCGGGGGGGCTGCATGTGATCGCCACCGAGATGCACAGCTCGGCCCGCATTGACCGTCAGTTGGTGGGGCGTTCAGCCCGGCAGGGAGACCCCGGCAGCTTCCAGTTTTTCGTGTCGTTGGACGACGAATTGCTGAATTGCCTGCGGCCCAGCGAATTGGAGCGGCATCGGCGGCGGGCGCAGGCGACAGGGCAGAGTGAACTGCCCGCGTCATTCCTGGGCATTTTCGCCCGGGCGCAGAAACGGACCGAGAAACTGCATCTCCGCAATCGCAAGCTGATGCTCAAGCAGGAGGATCAGCGGTTCGAGCACCACCTGCAGATGGGACTCGACCCCTTCCTGGAATTGATCGACGAGCCGGAAGGGTGAACCCCGGGGGAGAATCCCGCGGGGGGGTTGGGTGCCGGTCTCCGGAAGGGGGACGGCGTGGTCCCTCCCCATCTCGCGACGCCTGATTCAGAGTGGGAGCCGAAACCGCCAGCACGGCGAGACTGCGGTTCTGCCTGGTGGATGGAGAGGCCGGATCCCCGGGCAGAGGCCGCCGCTCGATCGGCCCTTCCCGGCCCATGCGGGGGGCGTCGGCCGCAACGGTCCCCGGTCCCTCGGATTGGTGATCGCGCCACATCGAAGGGCCGAAATGCAGACAGGCCAGACAAAAAGTCTGGCCTGTCTGGAGCAAAAATCCTGATTCCCGGCGACCGTTCCTGCGGGGTCAATGCCCCAGGGGGTGCCGGGAAAATGGAATTACTTCTTCGCCTTCTTGGTCGCCTTCTTGGCGCCGGTCTTGGCCTTGGGGGACTTGGTCGCAGCCTTCTTGGTCGCCTTCTTTGCAGCCGCCATGTCAACTCTCCTTGTTGGTCACGATCACAGGGACGCCAAAATGCGGGACAACGGCACGACCTTGGCATCCCTGGGGACCGCGCCAGACATCACAGCCTGACACACGAACGGCAGGCCGTTCCCCCCGCCCGAAGCGGGTCTCCACAAGTTATCCCCGTTCCGACGGAGAGCACTTATGGCATGTCAAGTGAACACACAATATTTTTTTTGCGGCGAGTCCGTCAACCCTAAAACGTGTCTTTCCATGAGTTTGTCGCGAATTGCCAGAACGGAACTGCAACTTCGAGACTGCCAAGCGGTCGACGCAACCTGAGATGGGAACCGACCAGTCTCGTGCTGGTGTGATCGATTGGGGAGGTCGGAACGGAAGATCCCGTCGGGGAAAGTTGAGGGGGGCGATGGGGTTTGCGGTGGAAGCGGCTGTTTTGGAGCGGTGAGCGCACGCCACCGCCCAGGCGACTTGACGCCTTCGGGGTCCCCCTGAACAATCATTTGCGACAGGCAATGTCTCGTTCCCCGATCTTCGGAGCCAACGGGCATTGCGGGGCTGGAATGTCATCCCGCCCCTCATTCTTGGGGTCCACGATTCATGCAGCTTTCTCCCGCCGTTTCCGCGCTCAAACCCTCCGCCACGATCGCCGCCGCCGCCAAGGCGAAGGCCCTGAAGGCCCAGGGGATCAAGGTCTACGATTTCACGCTGGGTGAGCCGGACTTCGACACTCCCAAGCACATTCAGGAAGCGGCGATTGCCGCGATGCGCGCCGGGCACACGCACTACACCCCCTCGGGGGGCATCCCCGAATTGAAGGGGGCCATTTGCGCGGCGTTTGAGCGGGACCACGGATTCCGCTACCAACCCAACCAATGCGTGGTCTCGAACGGTGCGAAGCACTCGCTGCACAATGTGATCACCGCGTTGTGTGGTCCGGGCGACGAAGTGTTGATTCCCGCGCCGTTCTGGGTCAGTTACGAGGCGTTGGTCGAGCTGGCGGGTGCGCGGGCGAAGATCATTCCCACGACCGAAGAGAGCGGGTTTCGACTCTCGCCGGAAGACCTCGAGCGGGCGATTGGCCCGCAGAGCCGCCTGCTGCTGCTCAATTCCCCCAGCAATCCCACCGGAGCCACCTACAGCGTCGAACAGTTGGAGGCGCTGGCCCGGGTGACCGAGAAGCACAAGTTGTGGGTCTGCTCGGATGAGATCTACGACAAGCTCGTCTACACCGCGGAGCCATCCCGCAGTTGGGTCACGCTGCTGGGGGGCATTCCCGAGCGGACCGTCATCGTGAATGGGGTCAGCAAGGCCTACGCGATGACCGGTTGGCGGATTGGTTGGACTCTGGCCCCCGCACCCCTCACGGCGGCCATGGACAATCTGCAGAGTCAGGAGACGTCGAACCCCTGCAGCATCAGCCAGCATGCGACGGTGGCCGCGTTGAGCGGGTCGCAGCAGTGCGTGGCCGACATGCTGGTGGAATTCACCCGGCGGCGCGAGTACACGCTGTCCCGCGTGCGGCAACTGCCCGGGGTGTCGATGCCCGAACCGGGCGGGGCGTTCTATGCCTTTTTCAATGTCAGTCGGCAGTTTGGCAAGCCGCTGTCGAATGGGCGTGTCTGTCGCGACTCGCCCGAGTTCTGCACGGTCCTGCAGTGCCTTGGGGACTTCGGGGTGATTGGGAGTCCCTTTAAAAAGCATGTGTTCCAGCAAGTGCGCCATGCCGGCTTCGCCATAGCCTTCATG
>JBKCTR010000658.1:0-2908 GCA_046318755.1 Planctomycetaceae bacterium | reverse complement strand
GCGGTCGTCTGGATTCGAAGGTGAAGACGCGATTCGATCGCGCAAAAATCGGCAAGAGGACTGACAGACCTGGAGGTCTGTCACCACGATGGGAGCGGACACGGAGGTCCGCGCTCCCGCCACGTGATTGCCGGGTCCATTTGAACGGTTGCCCCGGCTTGAATGCCCAGCGGCTCCGGAATTCGGAACTCGACAGCGCCACGGCGCACAGCGTTCGATGAACGAGTGGCGGCCCTGAAGGGGCTCAAGAAGGTAGCCGGGGGTTCCGCGACAGCGGTACCCCCGGACAGCCGTTCCCCACCCGGCCCGAACCCCGGCAGGGGTTCCAGAGGGCACGGCACCACGCCTTGCTCCTCGTCACGTGTCCCTCACCAAACGGCCACAGGCCGGCAGTACAATAGGTTTTCAACCTGTCGCCCCAAGGGCCACCGGCCCGCCGAGTCCACCGTCGACCGACATCTCACGCCCCCAAGGGCACACACCACTGGGACCAGAACCCCCAATCCGCGCACCCACACACATCCCGCGGAAAGGGCACAGAACCAGCGCCGCGGGGGGGCGGACCTCCGTGTCCGCTCCCATGCGCACCCAACCAAAAACCCCCGCCCCAACGGGCAGCGAACGCGTCTGAGCCGAAAACGCCCCATGTCATCCAATCCAAAGACACCGCGCGATCGACCATTCACCGACACCCGCCGAGCCGCCTGAGGCTTGTGTTGACCCGAGATCGTGCAACACTCGATCGGTGCAGCGCACCAATCCTGACCAACAGAGGAATGTCCCTTCAGGACCTGGCGTGGGTGGATGCTCTCGGTGCGTGGCCGACGAATCATGACCTGCCACTGAAAGGACGGTGGGCCAAGCCGATCCAAATTTGTTCTCTGCCCATCGGAACGGGTAGCTCCTGACGAATGCCCAGCGGAGCGGACACAGAGGTCCGCCCCCCCGCCAAGTTGTCTCTGGCCCCTGGCGGACGGGGTGCTTGGATGGACGCTCAGCGGACGGGGGCTGGGCCGATCCAGGTTTGTTTTCTACCCATCGGGTCGGGGGTCTCCCGACGCATGCCCAGCGGGCGGACACGGAGGTCCGCGCTCCCGTGGGGCTCGTTATGTTGGGCGTGAACGGCTCGTGGTTTGCACGGGTTGACCCCTCATCCCAAACCGGCTTCCGGCCCAACGGGCCAACAATTCTCCTTCGTCTGCCGCACGTTCCATCGAACGGTCGGCCCGTTGGGCCAGGCGTGACATGGTTGGGAAGCCACCATGTTTAGGGAATATGTACCTGTCCCCTTTGTCCCTTCATGACAAGGACTGCGGAAATCGGCCTTCGTTTCGGTTTCCGCCAGGGATTCAGCGGGTTGCATCCGGCCCAGATTTCATCCCGACGGCATGCTGGAAGCCATCCCCTTCAGGGATGAATCGAGCCCTGGACTCCCAACCCAGGGTAGCCGCTGCGCGGCGAACCCTGGGCTATGAAAGAATGTCCCTTCAGGACATGGCCGGGATCCATGGTGTGTTCGAGAGAGTGGCGGAAAGTCCGTTGTCGTTGATGGAGATCTTCAGGGGCCGCGACTCGATCAGTTGAGCCGTCGATGACGTGATCCATCGGTCGATCGAGCTGCACAGGTGGAAATGCAGTCGGATGGTTTTGACCCGTCGCCTTGTTGGGCGAGGAGGTTGCCGGGTGCGAACTCGCCCCGGAAACACGAAATCGGTCATTTCCGTGATCCGATGAGTCAACGCGCTCAATGTCCCTGAAAAGTCTGTGAATGATTTTGGCGAGCCCCCCAAGTAAGTCACGCTGGGGTCCCAGATCAACATCCAGGCGAACCTGACGACCAAAATTAGGCTGGTTTCCGGGAGCTGAAAACGCTGGAAATCGCCGGATGTCATCAATTTGGGAATCTGCCCGACCAGGAATTCAACCACCGATTTCTGTGAGGAGTTCATTTCTTGCCGGGAACTCAGCTCTGCATGAGCAGATCTCAACAAAAACACCCCGCCGGGAAACGTTTCCCGACGGGGTGGAGAGAGCTGTTGGCGAACCCCCCGGCACAGGACCGGGGGGTTGCGAGGCCCAGCGTGATCAACGCCAGCGTGACCAGGCTCAGCCGAACTTCGCGATCTTGGCGATGAGGTCGGCGGTGCGGGTCGAGTAGCCGAATTCGTTGTCGTACCAGCCCAGCACCTTCACGAGGTTCCCCTGCATCACCGCCGTCCAGGGGGCGTCGAAGATGCAACTGTGCGCGTTGCCGATGATGTCGCTGGAGACGATCGGGTCCTCGTTGTACTCGAGGATTCCCTTGAGATCGGTCTGCGAGGCGGCCTTGATGGCCTCGTTGATCTCTTCCTTGGTGACGTTCTTGGCCAGCACCGCGGTGAGGTCGGTGATCGAGCCGGCGGGGACCGGCACCCGCAGGCTGATGCCCGTCAGCTTGCCGTTGACCGCGGGCAACACCTCGCCCACCGCCTTCGCGGCCCCGGTCGACGTGGGGATGATGTTGAGGGCCGCAGCCCGCGACCGGTGCATGTCGGCATGCAACTGGTCCGACACCTTCTGGTCGTTGGTGTAGGCGTGCACCGTGGTCATCAGCCCCTTCTCGATCCCGAACTTGCTGTGCAGGACCTTCACCATGGGGGCCAGGCAGTTGGTGGTGCAGCTCGCGTTCGAGATGCACTTGTGGGCGGCGGTCAGTTCGCCGTCGTTCACCCCCATCACCACCGTCAAGTCGGGCTTGTCTTTGGCCGGGGCCGAGAGCACCACCCGTTTGGCACCCGCCGTCAGGTGGCTGTCGTAACCCGGCTTGCCATCTTTCTCGCGCCCGGTGAAGAACCCGGTCGACTCGACCGCGACGTCGACGTTGTGCGCCTTCCAGGGGAGGCTGCGGGGGTCTTTCTCGGCACAGATC
>JBKCTR010000657.1:0-2754 GCA_046318755.1 Planctomycetaceae bacterium | reverse complement strand
ATGGAGAACAGCCAGGGCCAGACGATGATCGCCCGGGTCACCGACCAGGGTGGCAACAAGTTCAAGTTCGAAGTCGCCGGTGGTCCTCCCAACGACCCCGGACTGGTCTTCGCCAAGTAGTGGATCCCTCCGGCCACCACCCCTCCCGGGAAGTGGCCAGTGAATCCCCAAGCCAAAACCCGCCCCCGAGCACGCTCTGGGGCGGGTTTCTTTTTTTGCTCTCTTTCCAGGATCTGCGGGTTGAACGTGCGGCGGGTCAAACAGGACCAAAGCGCCCACCGGCAGCGATGACGGCGAACAGCACGAATTCCGTAGCGTGGAACTTGTTCCACCGGACGGCGCTGAGGGTGCTCGCCAAAACAACTCACATGACTTTAAGGGGTTTGACCGAGATTGCGCATTGGATCACGAAACCGATCGATCAAGTGATTTCGCCGCCAGTTCATACAGTGCGAGACAGCAACCACCTCGCCCACCCAAAAACTTCCCCGTAGGGGCTACTTCCCTCAGCCTGGGGTTGTCGCGCAGGCGACTACCCCAGGTCGCCATCCCACCCAAGACCCCTATCCAGTAAGGATTGCTTTCGAAACCCGTTCTGATGATTGCGGATCGCTCATTGAGCGAACCCACGGTGAAAGGAAACACTTTCAGGGTTGAGCTTCTGTTGGGAAACGCGTTCCCCGGGTTGCCGCTTAAAGGGCAACCCGGGGCTGAGAGAAGTCACCTCTGCGAGGTAGGCCATGGGTTGGCGAGAGGTTTGTACCGAAGGCCGAGGGGCGTTGTGCCATTGGTCCCGACCGGATCACCATGGCTCCCACGCCGGCTGGGGTCGCTCGCCAGAATCATTCGCATGATTTTCAGGACGTTGATCGCGATTGTTCATCGCATCAGAGAACCAATCGATCAAGCGATTCAGACGCGAGTCCTTGCCCACGCGGACTGGACTCGACTCATCCGTTGGCCGTGGCTGTTGTTCGACGCCAACTCGTGTGGATGAAAATTCACACGACTGTCGGAGCGCCGCCGAGGTGTCCGGCAGCCGGGTGTGTGATTTCCCCCGGCGCCTCAGGCACGACCTACAGTTTCGCCAGGTAATTGATGCTTTGCCGGATGCTGGCGAGGGGATCGGGGGACTGGTCCTGCTCGACGTGGCAGTGTTCGACACCGGCGGCTTTGGCCGCCTCCAGAATCGGTTCCCACGAGAGAACACCGTCCCCCAGTTCCTGGAAGGCGTCATCCGGAACCTTGCCGTACTCGGGCAGAGTGAGTCCCGGTTTCAGATCCTTCAGATGCACCTGGGCGACCCGACCCGAGAGTTTCTTCAGCAGTTCCGTCGGCTCCGCTCCCCCCACCTTGACCCAGAACACGTCCAGCTCAAAGAACATGTCGCGGCTGAATTCCGCCATGAAGACGTCGAACCCGGTCCGACCCCCATCCAGCGGTTGGAACTCGAACGCGTGGTTGTGATACGAGAGGCGAATCCCCGCGGCCTTCGAGAGTTCCGCCCCCTTGTTGAGCTGCGCGGCGGTTTTCTTGTAGTCGTCGAGGTTCGTGCGGTTCTTGTCGACCAGGTACGGCACCACCAGATGCTTCAGCCCCGCCGCGTGCGCCTTGTCGACAATCTTGCGAAAGTCGCTGTAACTGCTGTCAGTGGGATTCACCAGGGAATCCCATTCGAAGTGGCTGGAGTTCACCACCAGCCCGACCTCGCGGGCGGCCTTAAGTTGCGCATCGGTCTGGCTGGGGAACCCTCCGAGTTCCGCCTGCTTGTAGCCGGCCGCCGCCACCGCCTTGATGGTTCCCGCAGTGTCCGTTTCCATCAGCTTGCGGACTGTATATAGCTGCAGGCCGATGGTCTTGCGGTAGACGTTGTCTTTGTCCAGAGCCGCCCGCAGTGCGGCTGGAAGAGCGAGCGTCAGGGCGGCGGTGGAGGAATGGGCGAGGAAATCCCGGCGGTTCATGGCGGCTCGCTGGCGGTCTGGAGTGGAGAAACGGTCAGATCTTGGAGGTGGACGACCTCACGCCGACGCCATGCCGTCGGTGAACACGGCACTGGTCAGAGACATTCCGGCCAGATGGTCGTTGACCCACTTGATCCCCGCGCTACAGGCTCCGAGCAGGTGGGGGGCTGGTGCAATCAGGGGCAGGATGCTGTCTTCCGCTTCGCTGTACAGCGGCATCAGGTCGCCCCCCTGAATGGCGCAGAACCGGTCTCCCGCTCCGATTGCCAGCAGCAGCTTGGCATAGCTCTCGAGATTGACCTCTCCTTCACCATGCCCGCAGAACTGGTGTCCGCGCTGCGACCAGTCTTCGCTGATCATCAGGGTGGAAGCCCCCTCGAGATACTTGAAGTTCTTTGCATGACTTCCCACCACCCGCGGTGCGACGAACGGGCTGCTGAAACGCTGGGTCCAGCTTTCACCGGCCCAGCAGTGGCTGGGGTCGCCCCAGACGCAGAGGGAGCGATCGTAATCGGTCGCCATCAGCAGCAGGCCGAAATCGCGGGCGCAGATGGCTCCAGTGCCGGGATGGAGTTCGTGGGCGAAGTAGGCCCCCAGTTGGTTGGCCCGCGCGCGGATGCGGGCAGTCTTGTCTCGGAAGCGCTCCAGTCCTTTGGCCAGCATGTCATCCCAGCCGAAGACCCAGGGATAGCCGCTGTGCAGCACGGGGTTGCCCCACAATCCCCAGAACCAGCCGAAGATATGGATGCCCAGGGCGGTGCCGGTCTCCAGCAGGCCCAGGATGTATTCCTCG
>JBKCTR010000656.1:0-4615 GCA_046318755.1 Planctomycetaceae bacterium | reverse complement strand
CTCCTGGGAAGACAGGGTGGCGAGCGCGGCTGCACCAATGCCTCCCAGTGTCTGGCTGAGGAACCGACGCCGGGCCCCCGGCGATTGGGAAGCCTGGGGGAATTCCATAGATGACATGGGAAAGGTCACTCCCGTGTGAGTGTTTCATCGAGGGTGAACACGACCTGCAGCACCGTTGCCAGCGCGGCCCAACGCGGACGACCAAGTTCCTGCAAGGGATCGAGCTCACTGGGGGACAGATCACCTGCCTGCAACACGTTGTCGACCTGGACAGGGTCGTTACGAAGGACTTGCCACTGCGTCTCCAGCAGGTCTTCCAACACTTTCAATTCTCCCTCTTCGGGATTCCGGACGAGCAGTTGGCGGAAAGCCTGTTGCAGCCAGAGGCGTGCCGGGTGCCGGGGATTGGTCATCGAGGGAGTCTGCCGCATGAGCCGGAAGGCCCACACATTCGCCGCCTCCACCAGGTTTCGATCATTGGTCTGGGCCAGGGCCTGGAGTGGAGTGTTGGTGCGGGATCGGGAGACGACGCAGGTTTCCCGAGTCGGAGCGTCCCAGATGAGGAAGTTGGGCGGAGGGGACTGTCGTTTCCAGAAGGTATACAGCCCCCGGCGGTAACGGTCGGCACCCTGGGAAGGGACATGGCTCTGGTCGCCATCGTACGAGACCGCTTCCCACAGTCCGGGAGGTTGCCAGGGTTTGACACTGGGCCCACCCAGTCGTTGGGTCAGCAGTCCACTGGCGACCAGTGTCGAGTCGCGAATTGCCTCCGCATCCAACCGAAACCGGGCTCCCCGGGATAGCAACCGATTTTCTGGATCCCGGGCGATCTCTGGCTTGGTCGCAAATGAGGATTGCCGGTAAGTCGCACTATAGACCAGTTCGCGATAGAGCTGCTTGAGATCCCAGCCGGAGTCTTGGAAATTCAGGGCCAATTCATCGAGCAGTTAGGGATGGCTGGGGAACTCTCCCCGCAGCCCGAAGTCTCCCGCCGTTGTGACCAGTCCCATCCCCCACAACTGAGCCCAGACGCGGTTGACAATGACTCGGGCGGTGAGGGGATTGTTTCGCGACACCAGCCAGCGGGCAAACTCCAGCCGATTTGTCACCGCAATCGGAGGGGCATCAACATGGGACACCCTGGCGAGTGCCGTCGGGAGGGCGGGACGGACTTCCTCTGTTGGCTGATCATACTGTCCGCGGGTCAAGACAAACGTCTTGCGGGCATCCGGGCGATTCTGCATGACCATCGTGGTGGGCAGCGACTTGACGAACGAGCGGACTACTTCATCATCGAGCTGTCGGAAATCGTGGTGCGACTGCCTCCAGTCGTGCGGAGCGTCGTCCAGAAACGCGTTCAGAAACCAGTCCGTTTGCCTCGGCGACCGCTGATCGACCGGAGTCTGGAGCACCGCTTGCACCACCTCGTGCCGAAACCAGGCGGCCACCTCTGCTGGCGACACAACGCGATGATAAATCCGCAACTCGTCCAACAAACCGGTAAACCGCAGGCTGTCAGAACGTTGCCCCAGCCTGAGAGGCTGCGAGGTCCGAATGGAGTTCCGCAGATGGTCAAAATCGACTGTGAAGCTGTCTGGTTGGCCGTTGATGTAGATTTTGAGTCCGGCCGCCCGGCTGGAACCGTCGTAGGTCACCACCACCTGCTGCCAGTCGGCGACCAGTGGAAGATTCGAGGTGACTCGAATCGCATCGGCCTCGGCTCGATGATTCAGGTGGACCACGAGGCGACCTTTTTCGTAGAGCAGGTCGAAACCACGCAGAAAGTCTTGGTCATCGGTCTTCGACAGCAGGCAAGCGGCGGTTCCCGAGACGGGCTTCACCCAAAATCCGATCGTGAACGTGTCGCTGCGCTCGAAGTCGAAGGCGGCCCGATCGGACGCCAGGACCGGTTGTCGTGGGTCGCACGATAGCCCCAGTCCCAAGAAAGCTGGTGACTGGGCTGTGGTTTCCACCCCATGCGTCACCAAGGCACCGCCACGAATTGACGATGGAGTGTTGGGTTGCCCTTCCCTGTGGGGCAGGCCCCTAAAATCCCGACGCGTTCCCGGGGCAGGGGAGGGCGCGGTTTCCACTGGGTGTGGTGCGGAAAAATCGAAGTGGGAGAGGAGACCCTCCTCAGTGGGAGCCATGGTCGCCTGGGCCGCTCGGTCGTGTTCCCATTCCACAAGACTGGCAAGGATTGCCGGTTCCATTTGAAGCCACCGATCTCGTGCGGCGGCCAGGCGGTGTTGAAGCGCCGCCAAGATGGATGTCTGGTCGGGGGTGGGTGAGGGGATCACGGGGGGGGAATTCCCTTCCTGACCCAACCCCTGGTCGGCCACCTGGTTGAACAAGTCGAGCAATTGGTAATACTCGCGCTGGCTGAGAGGTTCGAATTTGTGGGAGTGGCACCGCGCGCAGTTGAGCGTCAGTCCCAACCAGACGACACCGGTCGTTTCGAGCCGGTCCATCGCATAGGAGAGCCGGTACTCTTCATCGATCAGTCCGGTCTCGTTGTTGGTGGTGTGATTCCGATTGAACCCCGAGGCGAGCCGCTGCTCCTCGGTCGCTCCGGGAATCAGATCGCCGGCGAGTTGTTCCAGAGTGAATTGATCGAACGGCTGATTGGCATTGAACGCCGACGTGACGCCGTCTCGCCACCGCCACATGCTGCGTTCCCCATCGGTGAAATAACCGTTGGTGTCGGCATAGCGGGCGGCATCCATCCAGAACTGGGCCACCCGTTCGCCAAACTGGGGGGACGCCAGCAAACGCTCCACCAGTTGTTCATAGTGGGGTGAGGGCTCGCTCTCGAGGTACCACTCCCGCAGGTCATCACTGGGAGGAAGTCCCGTCAGATCGAGACTGATCCGGCGCAACAGATGGGGGCGCGAGGCCTCGGGATGGGGAACCAGCCCTTCGGCTTCGAGGCGGGCCAGCACCCACCTGTCGAGTGCTGAGCGGATCCAGTCTTGTCCCCGCACCACCGGAGCCGGAACACGCCGGGGGGGCTGAAGCGACCAATGCGGCACGATCTCGCCACCCTCGTCGATCCATTCTCGCAGCAATTCAATCTCGGCTGGCGCGAGCGGATCGCCATGATCCGGCGGGGGCATGCGGAGTTCAGGATCGTTGGTCAGAACCCGGCGGAAGAGTTCGCTGCGGTCCGGTTCCCCCGGGACTACGGCTCTGTGGTCGCCACGTTGGCGTCGCAAGGAATGAATGTCATCGAGTCGCAGATCGGCTTGCCGTCGGGCTTCATCGGGACCGTGACAGGCCAGGCAGCGACGAGCCACAAGGCGACGCACGCGTTGCGGTCGATCCGAGGCGCTGGAGGGACTGGGAACTGCTCTTTCCTGAACACCCTCGGCCGCACAGACCAATGGGGAGAAGAGGTATGCCGGTCTCCATGAGACTGCGGTCGCCCAGCAGACGGCCAGCATCATCGCAAGGAGAGCTGTGGTCGAACGGGTCTGACTCATGAATCTCAGTGCCTGAGTGACAGGGGGGACTGGATCTGCCTCCGGAATCACGGGCCGGGCTACCGTGGTTCTCCCGCTTCAGTCTGGTCTCTCAACGGCTTTGAAGCAACCGGAACCATCCCGGGGGAGGCGATCGCCATGGGGGAAACGGGTTGCGGGGGCGAATCGAGGCAGACCTTCGCGAGTGATGGTCTGTTGGACCATCGTTGAATGGTGGCAGGGTTTCTGGGAGCCGAAGCTTAAAAGTCTGTGGGGCGCTTGGCCGAGTGGTGTTTGAGACGGTAAACTCCGGAACCAGAGTCCACACCGCGGCCGCCCCCCTCTGCAGGAACGCCCACATGCCCCTGGCTTTGAAAACTTTGCAGGAAGTTTCCGTGGAACTCGGAATTCCCGAGGCCGAGTTGAAGGCCTTGGTCCAGATGCAGAAAATCCGGGGGATGATGAAACGCGGCAAATTGGTCTTTGCTCCGGACGAGATTGCGAAGATCAAGCGGCAGCGGAAGTCGCTGCCGGAATCGGCCAAGGAGACTGTCGCCCCGCCGATTGTGCCGAAGCCTTCCATTCCCCCGAAGCCTCCTCCTCCCCGGACTCCCCCGCGGCGATTTCCGCAGCGGCCCACCGATCTCTAAGACCGGCATTCCTGAGATTCCGGCCGGACGCCCAAGCTGGGTCAGCGATGCGGCTTTTCACTCCCCGTTCTGATACGGGACCTTGGGCACTGCGCTGTCAGGACTCCTTGTTCCGGAACAGCCAGCGAACCGCTTGGTGTGTTGTTGGGACCTGGTGTCGCTTAAGGAATTTGAGGGGTGGAGATTCCATCAATTGGATTTCCAACTGACCTGGGATGATCAAGCTGGCTTGGGACGTCCGATGGGACGACCTGAAGTCTGAAACAAACTCTCCCAACAGCATGTCTCAATGCAGAGCCATCGGCAAACCAGAGCTTCGGGGCGTGCCAGAAAATGGGAGCAAGCATCGGATTTCCCCGCTTCCGCAGGGAATTCGCACCGCTTAAGAACCTGCGGCTGCTTTCCACGCTTTGGCCAACTGCCTCAGCCCGGGGGCCTCGGGATCGTCTTCAGAGATCTGCTCGAGAGACTGGGCCGCCTCGGCAAATTTTCCTTGGGCTGCCA
>JBKCTR010000655.1:0-2952 GCA_046318755.1 Planctomycetaceae bacterium | reverse complement strand
TTCCTCACCCAGGCCGATTCCGATATCGATCGCCCCTAGTGCTTTGTCACATCAAGGAACTTGGGTCGACAGACTTGAGTGTGATGCGGGCGTCGTCGACTTTCATTTGCCAGTCGACGCCGCGCTGCGTTGAGTTCACGTTTGTGGACCATGCGGCGGTTGCGGACTGCAGAGTCGCCATGTCTCCCAATCGTCTGTTCGCCACACATTGCCGCGCGAGGGAACTGAGTTCGTTCTCGGCGATGGTTAGCCAACTGCCGTGTTTGGGTGTCTGATGGAACTCGATGCGCCGCACAAGATCCCGAGCCCGCCGGGGCGGGAATGCCTCATAGAACGCCCTGATCGACGGCTCAAGGGATTGAGTCGCGGACCTTCAAGTACCCTTTCCATGACAACGGACGTTCCACCATCCTCCCGAACACAACATCGCTCCCCGCCATGACTTGAAGGGACATTCTTTCGTAACCAAGAGTTCCCCTTCAGAGAACCGCTTCGGCGGAGGCCGGTGCGCGATTGAGCCGGCGATCTCTCCGCGTTGGAGGAAGAGGCGATTCCTGATCCCGATGGGCAGCCGCACAACGGGAATCCACTCGGGGTGTGGGCCGTGAACACTCGCCTTGATTTCGACAATTCGTTGTGAGGTGACGTCTCCGGCCGACCTTTGCCGATCACGTTGTTTGGTCGCGGGCTCTCAGTTTCGCGTCAAGACCCCGTCCAGATTCAACAGCACGTTCCCCACCACGGTCCAGGCGGCGGCCTCGGGGGTCGTCAGCCCAGCGGGCAGCGGACCCAGCGGATTGGTCGCCAGATCCTGCGCCTCTTGCGGATGTGCCGCGTAGTGGGCCAACTCCGACTCGTACAAACGGGTCAACTCGGCCACCTGCGTGTCGCTGGCGGGACGGGCCAGCACCAATTGCAGGCCAAACCGCACCCGCTCGGCCACGGTCGCCCCCCCTTCCCGCACCAGCCGCCGACCCAGCGCCTGGCTCGCCTCGACATACACCGGGTCATTCAGCGTCACGAACGCCTGCAGCGGGGTATTGGTGCGGACGCGCCGGACCGTGCAGATCTCGCGGCTGGGGGCGTCAAACGCCGCCATCGACGGATAGGGAACCGTTCGCCGCCAGAGCGTGTACAGACCCCGGCGGTACTTGTCTTCCCCTTCGCTGGTGGTCCACGTCCGCTCGCCGTTGAAGGCCGCCTGCCACAATCCCGGAGGCTGCGGAGGATAGACCGATGGGCCGTGCGACTTTCGGCTGAGCAACCCGCTGAGGGCCAAGGCCTGATCGCGGACCAATTCCGCCTCGAGCCGGAATCGCGGCCCGCGCGACAGCGTTCGGTTCCGCGGGTCGGCCGCCAGCTTCGCCTCCGTCACCTGCGATGACTGCTGATACGTGGCCGAGCAAACAATCGTCTTCAGCAACCGCTTGATGTCCCAATCCGACTGGAACTCCAGCGCCAGCCAATCCAGCAACTCGGGATGCGAGGGCAGATCTCCCTGCGAGCCAAAATCCTCCTCGGTCTCCACAAGGCCAATTCCGAAAATCTGCGCCCACATTCGGTTCACCATCACCCGGCTGGTCAGGGGATTGCGGGCATCGATCAGCCAGTGCGCCAGATCAAGCCGGTCGACCGGTCCCGACTTCTCCAGTGGATGGAACGACCGGGGGACCCCGGCCGTCACCTCGTCGCCCGTGTTCAGGAAGTTCCCCTTGATCATCAACCGCGTGGTGCGCTGCTCTTTCGCAGGCAGCTCCACCATCACCGGCACCGTGGGGACCTCGGGACGCGACTTGGTCAGCGCGGCAATCTGGTCACGCACCGGCTGCAGACTGGGGGCAATCGAACGGTAGTGACTGGCCAGCTTCTGCCGGTCGGCCTCCGAACGCTCGGCCGCCGGGCGATCGACGATCTGCAAGATCTCGGCCGGAACACCCACCCGCCGCAACAGCGACGCATCTTTCGTCACCGACAGCCGGAACCGGCCGAGGGTGTAACCTGCCTCCTTGAAATTGTGTTCGAGCGTGACGGTCACCCGGCTGGCGTCCCATTTCCCCACGGCATGCGACGACGCGAAGACCGCGGTATGCGGTTGGGCCATCTGCGGCCCCACCGCCCACCCACTGGCGGCGAGGTCTTTCTGATTCAGTGCATTCGCCACGGGAAACGCCGGCTGCGAATGGTCGGCGGTCGCCTGGGCGAAGGGAATTGTCTGGGCACCACTCACCGACAACTCGGCGTTCTTCGCCGGGGCCTCGGCCAGCACCTGCTGCCAGACCGGTTGACGCTCGGCATCGAGCACCAGGACGCGGGCCCCCGCCAGCCGGCTGCCCACGCCGCCCTCGGTCCGATTCCAGACTTGGATGCGGTCGAACGCCCGGACCTGCTGCAGATCGAGTTCCCACCAGGGGTTCGCTTCCGTGCCAGTGTGCGTGACCGATTTCTTCTCGAACGCTCCATCGGTGTTGCCGTCAATCGCCAGTTCCGGCGGACCGTTGTAGTCGGTGCTCGACTGGGTCGCCTTCCCCTGGCGGGCGAGATTCTCGCCGCCGGCGAAGACTTCCACCTCGGCCAGTGAGAGAATCTTGCCGGTACCCGGCAGTTCGATGCGCACGTACCGACCGGCAGCCCGCGCGTCTTCCGACTTGGCATCGGCAACGGTGGCCGAGAGCCGCGAGAGCACGAAATTTCCATCCGCGGCCCGGCCAGCCCCCTGGGCGGGCAACGTGGCGTCGGGAATGGTTTCCAGCCGCAGGCCGGTGATGCCCGAGAACGGCACCTTCGCCGTCAGGGTGTAGGTGTCTTGTCCCGGTTTTGGTCCCCCCACCAGCAGCGAACCATCGTCCTGCCGGGTGAAGGTCGCCTCGCCAGCCGACTTAGCCGCGATGTCTTGCAGCATCGTCCACTCGGGGGCCTGGCCCAGGGCCTCTTCCCAGGCGCGCTGTTCCTGTT
>JBKCTR010000654.1:0-4610 GCA_046318755.1 Planctomycetaceae bacterium | reverse complement strand
GCGCTGGATCCTCCCGCCGGCCGGCAGCCTCGCTCCGGACCTTTGCCAGCCAGGCCTCCGCGGTGGGCCCCCCGGCAATTCCCAGCAGCAGCGCCACCAGGGCCTGGCGCTCGGGAAACTTGTCGGGATCCCACGTCTGCAGCAGCCGGTCGACTTCCAGATCGGCCCGGCCGTCCCGCTTGACCGCGTAGGGGGTCCGCGCCAGTTCCCGTACCGAGGTCTCACGCACCAGTGGTTCGTCGTCCGCGAGCATTCTCAGAAAAAACCGGGTCCGTTCGGTCCACGCGGAGACCGACAACGCCGCGGTCCGCTGCATCTTTCCAATCGCCTGCAACCACTCCCCGCGTCCGTCGGCGATGGTTCCCAGGAACTTCCAGCGCTGGGTCAGGGAGTCTCGCCCCAGCAGAACCGGCCTGTCCCGCGGGAGCCGGCCCTGGGGGAGTTCCGCCACCGGCAGTACAATCTCCCCCGCGGAGGGAGCATCCCCCTTGAAGCACGACTGCAGTGCAAACCGCCGGCGATCATCGGTCGGCAGCGCACAGACGGCTCTGTCGCAGTTGACTACCTGCTGCGCGAACGACAGTTCGGGCCCGGCGGTTCCCACGCAGGCGGGACAGGCGGCCGCGGGAGAGAGACACTCCCCCGGCGCGATCAGCAGCCCCCACACGACGGCCGAGAGGTACAAACGGCTCCCACGGCGCATCACTGCCCCTTCCGGTAGATCGTCTTGCCTTCCTTGATCGTCTCCACCACGGCGATGTCGGCAATCTGCGCCGGATCGACCTTGAGGGGGCTCTTTTCGAGGATCACAAGGTCAGCCAGCTTGCCCGCTTCCAGTGTCCCCTTCGTGGCCTCCTCCTTGATCTGGAAGGCCGCCATCGAGGTCACGGCCTGCAGGGCATGATAGGGCGAGACCCGCTCGTCCGGTCCGACCACCCGGCCGCTGGCCGACATGCGGGTCACGGCCAGTCCTACCAGCGGCAGGATGGCCGGCGAGGGAGAGACGGGGGCGTCATGCGAGTAGGTGAACTTCATCCCGTTGTCGAGGAACGTCTTCGACGCCAGGGCATGGGCCGCCCGTTCGGGACCCCACAGATGCACGACTGCGTCACCACCGGACTTGATCGACGAGGTCAGGAAGCTGGGGATCGCCCCGTACTTCTTCATCTTCTGGATCTGGTCGGGACGCAGATAGGTCCCATGGATGAACACGGGACGATGATCACGCATGCCATATTTCTGGACGGCGCGTTCGATCGCCTGCAGGGCCTGATCGGCCGCGGCATCTCCGTTCATGTGCATGTTCAACTGCAGGTTCGAAGTCCAGAACCGGTCGAACGCCTCGTCGAGAACCTCGGTTGGAATCTGCTGGAATCCCTTGTAATCGCCCGACTTCCCGGCCGGGAGATTGGTGTACGGCTGGGTAAACCACGCCGTGTCGAGGCTGCCATCCAGCCAGAACTTGATCCCCCCCAGCCGCACACGGTTGATGTACCGCTTGTCGAGATCGGGACGGTCCGCCAGCAGCTTCCGGGACGTTCCTCCGGGCTGCGGATTGAACTCGGCCGCCACCGAGTAGGCGGCGTTGATGGTGTCGTCGGTTACTGAATCCTTGGCGCAGACATACAGGTCGATCTTCAGCAGATTCTTGTCGATGGCATTTTTCACGATCTCGAGATCGTCATTCCCCAGCCCCAGACCAGCCTCCTGGGCGGTGGTCTGCCCAAAGCTGGCCCAGACCGCGGCGGCGCCAGTGATGACCCGGTCGGCCAATTCTCCCGTGAAGGGAGGCCGACGGCTGCGCACGGCATTGAGCGCAGTCTCTTCCATCGGGCCAGCCAACTCCGTGCCACCCGGCGTGCGGGAGAACGATCCCCCTTCGGGATCCTGCGTGGCCGCTGTGATCCCCACCGCTTTGTAGACAGCAGCATTCCCGGAACCGAGGTGGCCCGAACTGTCGACGATCATCACCGGCCGGTCCTTGGAGACCTCGTTCAACTCGTCGAGATTGGGGTGCCGTTTTTCCGCCAGGTCCCTCGCCAGATAGCCAAACCCCACGATCCAGGCGCCCGCGGGCATTTTCTTCGCCTGTTCTTTCATCCGGCTTACGATCTCGGCAACCGACTTGGCCCCCCGCAGATCACCATCAATCAGATTCTTGCCGAAATACACCATGTGCCCGTGGGTGTCGATGAATCCCGGCAGCAGCGTCTTGCCCCCCAGATCGACAATCTTCGGGTTCGGCCCGGCGTGCGGTTTGCCGTCGGCGCTCTTCCCGGCATGCAGGATCTTACCCCCCTGGACCACCAGTTCCTCGACCAGTTCCGGATTTGGTCCCCGCATGGTCAGAATGTCCCCACCCCGATACACCGTGGGAATCTCCTGGGAGTGCAGCACCGGGCTGGCCACACAACACCAGAGCCACGTAGACAACAACACCGATGCAAAAGTTCGTGTCATGGATTGGCAGACCAGCAAGCAGGATGAAGAGAGGGAACGGTGACCCGCCGTGCTCCAACCGCTTCCCGACCGGAATCGTCGGCACGGGAGGGGGACTCGAACAGCAACGGCACCGGCGCAGACCAGAAGTCTGCGCACAACGCAACACAATGCTGTGGATGGGTTCACCCAGGCAGGCACAACCATCGCCTGCCACGCCACTCTTCACAGCGGGAACGGCCAGCCTCGGGAAGGCAGCCATCCTGCCCGGTCCTGTGACGTCCCTGTTTCTCCCCCCGCAATTCACGGCGGGAGACCAATTCTTTACTTTTTCGACGCGGCACTCCGCAAGCCTGCCTCGGCCATCAGGCGGTCGGTCTCCCGGTAGGCCTCGGCCACCCACGCCTCAATCTGGTCGGGCTGGGGCGAGTACTCCAGCTCGATCGAAACCGCACCGTCGATTCCGAGGGCTTTGATCTCCCGCAGATAGGGACCAAAGTCGACCACCCCGCGGCCTGGAGGGAGATCTCCATGGCGTTGGCCGTCGCAGTCGGAAATGTGGACATGAATGGCCCGCCCCTTCAGACGCCGCAATTCCTCGGGAGCCACTTTCGACAGGCAGAGGTGCGAGACATCGATGTTCGCCTGCACGGCAGAATGGTTCACATCGTCGAGGAAGCGCACCATCGTGTCGACGTTGTTGACCAGCGACAACGGGAACGGTTCGAGTTCGAGGGCAATCTGCACGTTGAGCCCGGCGGCGTAGTCGGCCAGAATCCGGCAATTGTGGACCGCCGTCCGCCACTGTTCTTCGGGGGGAATGACCTCCTGGTTCCAGATGTATTCCCCCAGCACCAGCAGCACGTTGCGGGCTTCATACTCGTACGCCAGGTCGAGATACGCCTTGACCCGCTCCACGCTGAACCGCTGGACGCTGGGATTGAAATCGACGAGTCCCACCGCGACACAGGCCAACGAGACGATCGGCAGCCCATGCCGGTCGCACTCCCGCTTGATCAGCCGGCGTTCCTTCACGTCGATGTCGAGCGGATCGGCGAAGATGTCGATCGAATCGAACCCCAGTTCGCGGGTCTTCGCAATGCCCCACGCGGTCTCACGCCCCGCCTGGGCCCACGCCGAATTGATCAATCCCAGCTGCATGCCATCTCTTCTGCAAAAAAGGAGCTTCCGGGCCGACGGGCCGGCCCTCTTCCGCGGATCGCTCAGACCCGCACGTTGTCGTTTCGCGGACGGGGAGTGAAGCGGATCCCGACATCATCCACAGCGAGCCAGGCCCGCGATCCAGCCGGCAATTGCAGCACTCCCGGGGAGGTCTTCTCCAGGACGATTACCAGTCCCACCCCCATCTCGATCTCGTTTGCGCTGTCGTCCTGGCTGCGCAGCCGGGCCGACAAACGCACCTCGCGGTACACTCCCAACTCGTCATCAACTTCCCGATCGACAGGCACCCGGGCAAACTCCCGCATCCCCAGCCGCAGGTCCTTGGTGGGTTCCTTGTAGCCAAACAAGACCGCGTGCGCGGTGAAATGCAGTGCCAACAGCTCTCGGAAATCGGCCGCCACTCCCCCAGCCGCCAGGTGCAATGCCACCTCATACATTCCTTGACGGGGGTTGCGCAGCTCCTGTGTCAGCATCAGTCGTGTTCCCTGAGGAATCTCTCCGCCCGTTCCCGGCCGATCAAACCCGAAACCGAGGGCCACCGCTCCCACTCCCGACCGAACCTCCGACGCTCCGGTCAGGCGGGTGACCCCCAAATCCAGCCCGGCGGGCCCTTCACCCCGCCGTGGGGAAGCACGCCAACCCCGCTCGCGTGCCGCAGGTCCCAGCGGCAGCAACGGCACATCATCTTCAAAACCGAGGTTGAACAACGGTTGCTGGGTGAATGGGGGAACTAACGTCAGGTTCCCGGTCGAGGCCACCCGCTCGGGCGTTGCCGGGGCGGAACCGATCAACCCCGCAATCGGCGTCCCCAGGGTGGCGGCGTGGGGTCGCTGCACCGCATCCACGAATGTCGCCTCATGCCCCACCCCCAGCAGGTGCAACAGAGTGGCTGTCAAATCCTGCGGCTCGATGCGGCCATCCTTCGGATACCCCCCCTGACGGTCGCTCGAGCCATAGACCTGCCCCCCGGCACTGCCCGCACCCACCAA
>JBKCTR010000653.1:0-7230 GCA_046318755.1 Planctomycetaceae bacterium | reverse complement strand
CAGCAGGCGCGGGAGGCGGCCCGACGGACGCAATGCAAGAACAACCTCAAGCAGATCGGTCTCGCTCTGCACAATTACAACGACACCTACGGGTCTTTTCCCCCTGCAGTGACGTACAGTGCCGACGGTCAGCCGATGCACAGTTGGCGGGTGCTGATTCTGCCGTATCTCAACGAGGCTCCCCTGTATGCGCAGTACAACATGAATGAGCCGTGGAACAGTCCGGGGAACCTGGCCGTTACGGCGAACATGCCGGCGGTGTATGCCTGCCCGTCGAATCCGGAAGGCCAATTGGCCGGCAACACCCACTATGTTGCACTGGATGGCCCACGATCGGTCATGAATTCCCGGAAACCATCCCGCTTCCGGGATATTGTTGACGGAACCAGCAATACGCTGTTGGTGGTGGAGGCCCGCAACACGGCCATTCGCTGGTCGGAACCCGTGGACTTCGATTTCAGCCAGGCGAACGGTCCTGCCCCCGAAGGGATGAGCAGTTTCCATTTTGGCGGCTTTCACGCACTCTTCGCTGATGGCTCCATCCGGTTCCTTTCGGAGAGCCTCAGTCCCCAGACGCTGCAGGGATTGTCGACGAGAGATGGCGGGGAGGTCGTGGGGCCTTTCTGAGAGGAGAATGAGTCGGGTAGGGGCCCGTCGGTGTCTGTGCCGACGGCGTTGCTTCCGCCCGTGTTTCGCGTCGCTGGCGACACCGGAGACCCAACAACCCGGGTCCGTGACTCGGCGAACCTACCAGACCTCGTTGTTTTTGAGTGCCACCGTCGCATATTTCGTGGTTCCCCTGGCGTGATTCCCATGGATTGCCCCGACTGCACTGCCGAGATCTCCCCTGAAAATGATCGAAAAAGTATGTCATCCAGGCAGCAGCTGAGGGCCCTGCTGTCTGGGGGAGGGATTGGCCTGGTTGCGCTCTTGGTCTGTGGCGGCCTGCTGGGGTTTGCACTGATCCCCGCATTGTTCTATGGGCACCGGAACGAGGCCCAAAACCGACAGGAGTGCAAGAGCAGACTCAGGCTGATCGCCCTCGGACTGCTGAATTACCAGGATCGTTTTGGGGTCTTTCCACCGGCCGTGACCTACAGTGCCGATGGTCAGCCGATGCGTAGTTGGCGGGTCCTGATTCTCCCCTATATCGAGAGTTCCCCCATGTACAACAGCTACCGATTGAATGAGCCATGGAACAGCCCCGCCAATCTCGCCATCACCGCCCGAATGCCCAGCATTTATGCCTGTCCCTCCAATCCGCAGGGACGGGAGAGCGGTGACACTCATTACCTCGCAATCGATGGTCCCGGCTCAATTTTGAACTCGCTTGAGCCGGCCCGACCTGAGGATCTTGTCGACTTCCCCAACCAAACACTCATGGTGGTGGAAGCCCGCCACTCTGGCGTCCATTGGACAGAACCGCGGGACATCGACATCCGTCAGGCACAGAGTGCCTCCCCCGAGGGACTGAGCAGCTTTCACAGCGGTGGCTTCCATGCCGTTCTGGCCGATGGTTCGGTCCGGTACTTTCCCGAGACCATCCCCCCCCAGACCTTGAAGGCCTTGATGACACGGGATGGTGGTGAGCTGGTCGGCGATTTCTGACCCCCAGGACTTTCGGCAGTGACGCGGCCCCGGCAGCAGCCCAGCAGTCCGCCGGAACACCACATCAAATTGATCTGACAGAATTGGTTCGGGACGACACCAAGATCCCTCGGTTGACCGGAATACCCTCGCAAGAGCCAGTCCCATGAATTGGACGGTACTTCTGGAGGACCTGCGGTGCGCTTTTCGCGGCGGGGCTCACCTCGGCAAGAGAGACTCTTCCCACTCTGGTTCACGGGCGACATTGGTCCCCGGCCCAGAACTGATCTCGGGAGGAACGCGCAAGTACTCCAGCACCTTCTTGAGCAACCGACCGGCGGCCGGGGCGGCGACGGAACCACCGAAGTGTTCGCCATTCACCGAGACCGATGGCTCATCAACCGACACAATGACCACGGCTCGGGGATGATCGGCGGGTGCCCCGCATACAAACGACGACACGTGCAATTGCCGCGAGTACTCCCCCGTCTGCGGATCGACCTTCTGGGCCGTCCCTGTCTTGCCGAACACCCGATACCCCGGAATGGCCGCTTTTTTTCCGGTTCCCTTCGAGACCACGTCCACCAAGGGCCCCCGCCGCAGCCAGTCGGCGGTCTCGGTCTGAATCACCTGGGTTCGCACTGTCGGACGAGTCTCCTCTTCCTCCCGAGGCAGCAGGATATGCGGCGTCACCAGAGAACCCCCATTCGCCAACAGCGCGAGCGAATTGACGATCTGCAGCGGCGTGGCGGTCAGCTCCTGCCCCATCGGAATCGATCCGGTCGAGTAGCGGGTCCACTGCTTCAGCGGCCAGACCCGACCGGGAGATTCCCCGGGCAACTCGATGCCGGTCTTCCGGCCAAACCCGGCGGCGACCGTGACGGCATGCAGGCGGGGGTTCGTGAGCCGTTCGCCAATCTTCGCCATGCCGATGTTGCTCGACTTCGCCAACACGTCGGCAATGCTGAGTTCGCCATACGGATGATGGTCATGCAACAGCCGCTTTCCCATGCGGTACTCGCCATGCTCGCACTGCAGAACTTCATCGCGTTGGATCACCCCCTGGTCGAGCCCCCAGGCGACAATCAGCGGCTTGAACGTCGATCCGGGCTCGTACTGGTCCTGGATGGCCCGGTTCGTCCAGGCGTCGGCCAGGGCCCGCTCGGGGTGCTCGGGATCGTAGGTGGGGCGCGAGGCCATCGCCAGGACGTCACCCGTGTGCGGGTCCAACACGACGGCACACGCGCTCTTGGGCTTCCACTCGGACATGACCTCGTCGAGCACCTGCTCGGCCTGCAACTGGATGTAGACATCCAGGGCCAGCCTGATGTTTTCACCATTTCGCACGGGATGCTCAGGATCGGGCAGAACCTCCAGCACCCGGCCACGGGCGTCGAGCTTGAGCCGGCGCCGCCCCGGCTGGCCCCTCAGCCGCTGGTCGCAAACCGCCTCGATTCCCCCCTGCCCGACTCCGTCGATGGTGCGCTGTCCCAAGACCTGCGCGGCGCAGACCCCCTGGGGATGGAACCGGCGGTACTCGGTCCGGAAGCCCCAGATGTCGACGGGGAGTTTCAGGCGACGGACAGCGGCGACCTCCTCGGGACTAAGCCGGCGTTTGACCCAGAGAAACCCCTTCTCGGCCTGACTCTGGAACCGCTCGGTCAGCAACTGCGGATCGAGGCCCAACACCTCTGCCAGCTGCTGGGCGACCGGGGTCTTGTCGGCCATGCGGCGCGGGGCGACGAACAGGCTCTGCATCTCCAGCGAAGTGGCGAGGACCCGCCCCTGGCGGTCGAGCAGGTCGCCCGGACGGGGGAGTATCTCCTCCTCAACCAGACGCTGCTTTTCGGCGAGGCGGCGGAGCTGTTCTCCATTCTCGAGATGCAGCGAGACAAGGCGGGCCGCCAATACGCCAAACAGCCCCAGCACGGCCAGTGCCACCAGCAAACTCCGTCGGCGCGACTGGCGACCGGCGGGCGCCAACCGGGCTGGTGCCGATGCAGCAGGGGGCGGAGGGGCGTTCATGGCGAACCCGGGGGAACGCTAGTCCGGGGAGCGTTCAGAAACCTGCGGTGCCGCGGCCACCCGGTCGAGCAATCGGGCGGGGGCCCCCGCCTGTTCGGCTTGCAGCTTCGCGTGGGCATGCTCGCGCTTGGCAATGCCGGCGCGGTAATGCTGCAGGCTGATCCGGCGGATCAACTCACGGTTCTGGTTCTCCAGCCGGGTCCCCCAGACGGCGACCGCCAACACAATGGCCAGACCTGCCAGAAACCGAACCAGCATGGGCAATCGAACACCACGGGACAACAGACGGGGCCAACACAGCCCCCGGCCCTCTGGTTATCGGACCCGATTCCCGCGCGGGACCACGCCAACCCGGCTGGCGTCTTGCGGAAGCTTCAAAACCGAGCCGACCTTCAGTCGATTCGGATCGGCCAGCCGGTCTTGGTTCAATTCATACAACTCATGCGACCGCGACGATTTGCCCAGGTGTTGCTGAGCGATGGACGACAGGGTGTCTCCATTGGCGACGCGATACAACGGTTCGCCTCCACGACCAACGAAAAAGCCCCCATCCGGACCATGGAATTCCGACGCATCGGGTGCGGTGGTTGCACCGGTGGGAACCTCGACTCCTTGTCCTCCGACCCGGCGAGTGGGGCTGCTGGTGGCAATGCCATAGCGGGCGGCGGCGGACGGCTCACCATCGGCCACTTCGGCGGCTTCCGTTCCCCGGCCCGCCGTGGGGATGTACTTGGCATAGAGCCGTTGCAGTTCGTCGGGGGGCGGTGTCTCGAGCTCGACTCCAGGACGCAACTGCTCGGAATGAGCCACCTGCTCGCGGTTGTGTTCCGCGAGGGCCTGGAAATAGCGGGGAGTTCCGTAAACCTTCTTGGAGATGCTCCAGTAGGTGTCTTGCGGCTCGACCTTGTAATGTGCCGCGGGCTGAATCAAACCCGGACGCCCCGTGGCGGTCTCTCGCCTCTGTGGGACAGCCGCGACGTCCGTTCGTGTTGCCGCCACTGGGGTCTTGCGCCCACGCGGCGTGATGGCGACCCGATCATCGCCCCCCGCAGCCTTTCTTCCGGGGGTGATCTTGAGGGTCGGATCGACCTCTTGGAGATCGCGCGCCCGCTCGGCCAGCTCGGCCTCGGTGGGCCGGCGGACCTGGGTCTTGCTGAGCGCCCGGCGTTCACGCGGATCGACCTCGACATACCCTTCGAGGTCATCTTCCGGCGCGAGCACATCACTTTGTGCTGCTGTCAGAGTGGCGGGCGCGGGCTCGGCATGGCCGCGTTGGGGGACAGCCAGTTCAACGGCGGTTTCGGAAGATTCATCGGTTTCCACCGCACCCCGCCCAAACCGCAGTGCCGGGGGCTCTTCCGTTTCGGCACTGGTCGCGTCCTCGTCGATCTCATCGGCCTCGAGCGATTCCCCGGGGGGGCTGAAGGAGGGACCGCGCCGCGCTGCCAGCGGGGGGGAGGAATCGTGGTCGAGATCGGCCTGATCCGGCGTGTCAAACGAGGGAGTGTTCCGGGAGAGACTGCGCGGGGGGACCGCTTCTTCGACCAGATCCGAGTCCTCTTCCGGTTCCGACTGAGCACTCAAGACCGGCTCTTCGCGCAGATCATCGCCGGACGCGAGGCTGTCGAACACGTCGGACTCGGATTCGGATTCGTCGGTGGGTTCCTCCGAGTCTGGCAACTCGCTGTCATCGGCCGGCCGGACGACGCGCGGGTTGGAGCGTCGGGAGGGAACTTCCGCGGACGCCTGGCGAACCACAGGAGGGTCTTCGGTTTCAAACAGGTCATCGACGACCGAATCGATCGATCGCGATTGGGGGGTGGTGTCGGCGGCGAGAGGCGTCGCGGTATCGTCTTTCGACAGTTCGTCCGGGTTGGCGGCCAGTTCAGTGGCCTCGGTTCCCCCCCCCGGGAAGTACTCGGGCAGGTAGGTCTTCCAGGCCATGGCCCCGGCGGTGAGGGTCATGGTCAGGGCGACGCCGACGGCAATCGTCTTGGCCCACGAGCGGGAAGGGGGCGCACCAGTGCTCCAGTCGGCGGGGGGAGCCGGAGGTTCGGCACGTTTCTCGGGTTGGCTTTTGGCGAGCGCGCCTGGAGGAATGGGGGCCCGGGGAGCGGCCGTTGGGGGAGCGGGGGCTGCCGTCGGGGGACCGGCGGTGGCAGCCGGGCCAGCCGGGGCTGGACCCGGGGGAATCACGGCGCGGGGGAGGGGTCGGTCGAGGGTGGGAGTGCGGGGGAGGGGCTCTTTCTCGCGGCGCGCAGCAGCGCTGTCCGCGAGCGGGGGTTGAGCCGTTGCTCGGCGGGGGAGGCCGAGAGAGGTTTCGACAGCAACGCCTCCCAGCGAGTCGGGTCGCGGAACGCCTGCTTGACCATCCGATCTTCCAGGGAGTGGAAGCTGAGGACTGCCAGGATCCCGTTCGGTTTCAGACATGAGTCACACACTCCATGGAGTGCCTCGTGCAATTGTTCCAGTTCTTGGTTGACGGCAATGCGCAGTGCCTGGAAGACCTGGGTGGCAGGATGACGGCTGTCGGGACCAGTGCCGCGCCAGGGAGCCGGTTGGCCCGTGATGGCAGTCACCAGGTCGAAGGTGGTTTGGAGGGGCTGTTGTTGGCGGAACGCGACGATGCGGCGCGCGTGCTGGCGGGCCAAATGGTCTTCACCAAACTCGAAGATCACATGGGCCAACTGTTCCTCGGTGACAGTCGCGAGCCACTTTGAGGCGGGCTGCCCGGTGGTGGTGTCGTACCGCAGATCGAGGGGACCGTTGACCTGGAAGCTGAATCCGCGTTCCCGATCGGCCAGTTGGTCGGAACACCAACCGAGATCGAGCAGAATGCGATCGACCGGTCCGAGACCCAGATCGGCCAGAACGCGCGGAAGAAGGGAGTACGGGGCGTGAACGACGTGGACGTTGGGACCCGCAATGCGGGGGGCGGAAAGATCCACCATCCGGGCATCCCGGTCAAGAGCGATCAGCCGTCCGGTGGGACCAATCCGCTGCAAAATCGCCCGGCTGTGCCCGCCTCCTCCCAAGGTCCCATCGACCACCGTGAGACCTGGGGCAAGTTCGAGAACCTGGAGAACTTCCCGCAACAAGACCGGCACGTGTGCCGAGCGGGACGGGCGGGACGATTCGGGGAACGCGGGCGAACTGGGAGATTGGGGAGACATACCACGATTGAAATCCAAACGCGGGTCAAATGCCAGACTGCGAGGAGGTTGGCGGCGGCATGAGACCGTCACCTTTGGAGCCCCGCGCAGCAAACGACCCGCAGTCTGCGGCAGACTGCGGGTCGGGAAACGGACGCGGCATTCGCTCGGCTTGGTGGCCGGTCGACGCTATTCCTTCTTTTCTTCAGTGGGCCGGTTGGGACGGCCACCCCGGCCGCCGCCACCACCACCCCCGCCGCCAAATCCACCGCCGAAGCCACCACGTCCCTGGGGACGCAGGCTGGCAACATCGAACTCTTTTCCCTTGAGGTCCTTGAACTTGGTCTTCTGGTCGTCGGTCAGAGTGTCGTTGATGGCCTTGTCGCGGTTGGTGCCCAGTTCGGCCATCTTCTTCTGCATTTCTTCGCGGTCACCGCCACCGCCACCGGCGAACATCGCCTGGAAC
>JBKCTR010000652.1:0-5535 GCA_046318755.1 Planctomycetaceae bacterium | reverse complement strand
CCCACTCGGCCTGGGTGGCGGTCCGGTGTTTCGACAAGGGGGATGAGGGGCGGGAACGCTTCGCCCACACCGCCCCCATCCACGTCGAAATCGACGGCCCCGTCCGTCCCCGACGCCGCGAAGTGCAGCACTTCATCGAGCGCATGGAGCACGAGATTCAACGCAACCAGGGCGTGCTCGAACCGGCCGAACTGGCCGAGTACGAACACGCCCTGGAAATCTACCGCGAGCTGGCGACCCGCACCCGCGACTGACGGTCGGCCGGTGGACGGTTGAGCACTGCGGGTGTCGCGACGACACCCGCCCGGTCAAATCGTCCGGTCACATCGTCCGACCACCGGTCCGCTGCCGGCGTTGGAACTCTTCCAGCAGCATCTGCTTGCGGTTCTGGTGCTTGATCCACATCTCCTTGAGCGGGAACTCTTCTTCATCACCCGGCTCGGCCCCTTCGACGATTCGCAGCGCGTCGCGCCAAAAGAGTTGGGCGATCATCACCTCTTCGATGGTGTTGTCGTCGTCCTTGAGGTCGGGATACTTGTCGAGCATCGCCTCGTACTTCTTCATCCCGTCGAGATAGGTGGAGATGGCGGTGTCGAAGTCGGCGGAGCGGTACAGTTCCTCGGCCTCGTACAGCGCCCGGTGAGCGGCCGCCATGTCGGACTCACCCTCGATCTTGCAACGGGTCCGCCAGTACCGGTAGTTGCACATGTCCTGGTAGCGGGAGACCCAGTGCAGGGTCTTCAGGTTTTCCTCGGGCTTGTCCTGGTCCGCCAACTGGAACTGCTGGGCCTCTTCCTCGGTCACTTCCATGTAGATGCGGCCGATGGGGCAGTCGAACTCTTCCCGACCGTACTTGTTGGCCCATTCATCGAACGCTTCTTCCCACGCCGCCCGCGACTCTTCACCGAAATTCCCCTCCCGTTGCAGGGCCAGGGAATAGTCGATGAGGGCCCGGGCGGGATAGAACCGGAACAGCGGCTCGGCCATGATCCGCTGCCGGTTCTTGTAGGTGTCGGAGGCATCGTTGGCCCGAATGAACCAGTCGCGGGCCGCCAGGTAGTTGTCTTTCTTGTCGGGATTGACCTCGGGGTCGAAGCCGTTGGGAAACTGCTCTTTGTCGGGCTCGTTGCGGAAGAACTCGCGGAACTGCTTCCATTCGTCCGACCGGCCAATCTTCTTGCCGAGGGTGTCGCCGGTGTACCAGTAGAGGTCGGGGAACTTCTCGTTCCGGTCCTTCCCTTCCATGTAGAACTTCACGCCGTGCTTGACCCAGTAGTAGCGGTCGGCGACGGCGTCCCATTCGGCCGAGACGTTGTAGGCGAGGTTCCATCCCTGAAAGTGCCACACTTTCAGGAAGTGGGGCTGCAGCAGCACGATCGACTTGATGGTCGAGTCGAGTTCCGCCCACTCTTTCCGCTTCTGCTGATCCTGGGCATCCATCCAGAGACGGCTAGTGGCAATGCCCCGGAAGCCCAGCAGCAGCAGGTTCATGGTCGAACTGGTGGGATCGACATCCCCCAGCGACACCTCACCCAACTCATGCTGCTGCCGTAACCGGGAGAGCAACCCCCCCGATCCCGCCTTGACCCGCACCTCGGTCTCTCCCGGGCGCTTGCGCGACGGTTCCTGAGTGGCATCGGGCGGCGAGCCCAGCAGCACGATCGGCACCAGCAACAGCAGGATGCCCCCCACGTACACCAGCTTGCGTTGGAAAGCGGTCAG
The DNA here is from genome assembly GCA_046318755.1 of Planctomycetaceae bacterium. Taxonomy (GTDB): domain Bacteria; phylum Planctomycetota; class Planctomycetia; order Planctomycetales; family Planctomycetaceae; genus UBA10511. Next base: position 3,813 of record JBKCTR010000652.1, on the reverse strand, counting down.
GTTGCTCATTTGGCCTCCAATTCCCGGCACTTCAGGGCGAAGTAACCGACGATGACCCAGGGGATGCAGAAACCAAGCGTCGTCGCGAGATTGGGCAACAACGCGGCATCCCACGGAACGTCAAACGAGTTGGCGACGAATGCCGTCGCGTCAAATTGGGTGAAATCGGGAAACAGATGCTTCACACCCCAGAGGGCGTTCAATTCGACGTTGTCGATCGCCTTGATCACCCGCTGAGTGGTGTTGTCTTCCACTTCGATCTGGGGACCCAGGTGGGTCGGCAACCGGTAGAGCGATTCCAACAATCCCCGGCCGCGCATCTGCAGCTTGGGGTTGTCGAGCAGCTTGTCGCTGGTCAACTGCTGCAGGAAGTCGTGGGCGAGTCGTCCCACGAGGAAGATGAACCCGGTCAGCATGGTGGCGACCGGCCCCTTGAGGAAGCAGCCCGACATCACCCCCAGCACGACGATCATCGTCAGCATCAGGAAGATCGAGAAGAGCCCCTTGCCGTAGGCGGCGAGGAACGAGCGGTCGGGCAGACGGATGAAGAGGTCGGGGCGGGCCATGCCCATGAACTGACCGGGCGAGAGACAGGCGACCTCGACGTCGAGCTGTCCGCCATCCAGCACATCCTTGGCGAGATCGACCGCACGCCCCTGTTCATCCTTCAGTTCGAGACCCTTCTCGCCCCGCGAGTTGCGCTCGGTCACATTGTAACTGTTGCGGCGGAATTCGCGGTTGAAGAACGGCTGCAGGGGGACCCGCACTCCCGTCTTCCGGTTGACCAGGGTGTACTGACCCAGCAGCTCCTGGTCGACCTTGCCCTTGTGCGTGCGGAACGACTGGAAAGTCGACTCCAGAATGAGTTGTCCGTTTTGCAGACGATTCATGTCGACGCCGTCGAACCGCCAGATGGCGCGGGCCTGGGTGTTCCCCTCGACAAACTGCCGGAACAGCACCTCATCGCCGACGTTGACGCCCGTGGCCTCCATCCCCTGCTCGTCTTCCGACTTCCCCTCGCGGCTCAGGAAGCTCAACTCGCCATAGATGGGAACGCGGGCGGTGACCTGGCTGCGGAAGTTCTCGGGAATCTGCCGCACAATCCAGACGTAGCCGACCGATCCCACGATCACCAGCACCAACAGGCCGATCGCGAGGAACCCGACAATCCGCCCCAGCACGATTTCCTGCCGGCGGACCGGCTTGGTCACCACGGTATGCAGTGAACGCAGGCGAATGTCTTCGGGCAGGCCCCAGCAAGCCAACAGCCCCACCACGGGAATCGTGAGCCAGGTGATGGTCCGCAGCACGAAGCTGACGTAGTTGCGAATCGCCATGTCGGGGCTCTGCCGCAGCTCGGGCATGAACCAGCCGGCGAACAGGAACAGCACCGCGAAGACGGCGAAGACCCACAAAGCCCGTTTGCGGGCCGCCTCGCGGAACGTGTGCACCGCCAGGGCCCCCACCCGCCGGGGTGAGGTCTGCAGGAAGTCGCGGAACATCCCGGTGGTGAGGTCGATGAGCCGGGCCAGACCGGGCGCTCCGGACTGCAGGAACATCAACAGCGCGGCGATGCCCCACCCCAGTGCCACCACCACCAGGCACACCACACCCCAAACCTTCAACCCACCCAGCAGGTCGAAGGGACGAGGATCAAAAGACAACTGCATGGAACTCTCCGAAGTACTTCCTGCCCGGGAAAACACCCTTCCGGAAGGCCCCTCTCCAGACCACACCCGAGAGGGGATGGGGACCAATCACGCGGCGATTGCATCGCCCCGCTCCCCGCGCCCCCCTCAGTTCGAGGGGGGAATATACCGCTGCCCCGGACGGGCGGCGCTTTCCCGCACCGTCTTGATGAACAACTCTTCGAGCGTCGCGGTGGGATTGTCGACATCGACAACCTTCGAACCGTGCTTCGCCAGCACCGCCTCGACTTCCTTGAGTGCCTCGGGAGGCAGATTCGACGCCTTGATCTGCGTGACCCCCTGATCCTTGAGCAGGTCTTGCACCCGGCCAAACACCTTCAATTCGCCGCCGTCGAGAATGGCGATGCGGTCGCACACATCCTGCACGTCGGCCAACAGGTGGCTGCACATCACCACGGTCTTGCCCCGCTCTTTCAGACCGATGATGAGGTCCTTCATGTCGCGGGACCCGATGGGATCCAGACCGCTGGTCGGCTCGTCCAGCAGAATCAGTTCCGGATCGTTGATGAGCGCCTGGGCCAACCCGATGCGGCGCGTCATCCCTTTCGAATATTCCTTGAGTTGCCGCCGCTTCGCATGATCGAGCTGCACCATCTTGATCAATTCCTTGGTGCGCTCTTTCCGGACCGAGGCGGGCATGTCGAACAGACGCCCATAGAAATCGAGCGTTTCCTCGGCATTCAGGAACCGATAGAGATACGACTCTTCCGGCAGATAGCCGATCTTCTCGTTCTTGCTGACGTCGGTCGCGGGCCGTCCCAGAATCGACACTTCGCCTTCCGTGGGAAACAACAAGCCCAACAGCAGCTTCAGGGTGGTGGTCTTGCCCGATCCGTTCGGACCCAGCAACCCAAACACCTCCCCCCGTTTCACATAGATCGACAGAGATTTGAGCGCCTTCAACTTGGGCCTACCCCAGAAATCCCGATAGGTCTTGGTCAGATTCCGGGTGACAATCACATTTTCGGGGGATGTCGACATGCAGTGTGGTTCCTGAGGCCCGACTCGCGATCACAACGTGAACGAAAGTCAATCTGCCGGCAAAAGTCCAACCTGGGGGAAGGGGAGGAAGACGGTTCCAATCGGCCCAGAGGATCGAAACCTCTCTCCCGCGGGCAGCCTCTTTACGCCAGTCCACCGAAGTTCGTTGGAAGCCGCGGCGACCTTCGCCGTTCCCCGAGAACGACCACCCCGGCCCCAGCAATTTCCGGCCCCGGCAACGCCCGGACCAGCCGTACGCTGGCCCCTGGGCCCAGCGCTACCGATTTCCCCGCGATAACCAGGCAAAGCGATACAGATTGCGAGAGTCGCTGACCGCGGCCGCGGCGGAGGGAGCCCCCAGCACCACCACGATCAGTTCGTCTTTCCCCCGTTCCCCGGTCGAGACCAAGCACGAGCCCGCCGCGGAGGTGAACCCGGTCTTCACCCCCTGGTATCCCTCGATGCCCAGCAATTTGTTGGTGTTGCGCCAGACCGCCTCGCGGGTCTGACCATCGGGCTGGGTGACCCGCGCCCGGTGCTCGCGGGTGGAAACCATCTGCCGAAACAACGGATCTTTCAGCGTCTCGGCGGTGAGTCGGGCCAGATCGCGGGCCGTTGAGACATGTTTCTTCTGCGGCAGACCATGGGGATTGAGATAACGGGTTCCCTTCAGTCCCAAGCGGGCCGCCTCGCGGTTCATCTCGGCGACAAACCGTGTCAGGGGGTCCCCCTCACCGGGAAGTTTTCGACCAAGGTGGCGCCCCACGGCGGTGGCCGCGTCGTTTCCCGAGGGAAGCAGCATGGCATACAGCAGATCACGCAGCGGCAGGCTTTCCCCCGCGACCAACTGGCTGCTCGAACCCGAGGTCTGGTCCGACTGTTGGTCAAATGTGACCTTCGAATCGAGCAGCGGCCGATCGGCGGCCACCATCTGCAGGGCGACCCGCGCGGTCATGATTTTGGTGGTGCTGGCGATGTCGCGGGCGATGGCGGCCGAACCGTTGTCCCACAGCAACTCCCCCGTGCGGGGGTCGGCAATTGCCCAGACAGCGCACGAGGTGAAGGGGGGACCCCGCAGACTGTCGGCCGGCTGCCGTTTGGGCAGGGGCTTGAGCGTGCTGGC
>JBKCTR010000651.1:0-11636 GCA_046318755.1 Planctomycetaceae bacterium | reverse complement strand
GCACAATGCCGCGAGCCACAGGCAGACAACCCCTTGCGACAACAACCGGGAGACAGACATCCGAGACATCCCCACACTCTCTGAAGAAGAGACCAAGAATCCGGACGGAGGCAACTCCACTGGTTATTCCCAATTGGAACTTCTCCAAGCGGCGAAGCCACCCGGTCGATCCCATCTGGGAATCACCGCCCATCCGTCCTTCCAGAAGATGGCAACCAGTACCCTGGGAGAGCCGGCTGCGATTCACGAAATTGTATCAGAATCGCAATTGCCCCCAAGATCAGCGAATCTCGGATTCTTAATCCCTCATCTGAGAACTCCCGGGGGTGGCTGCGGAAAATTGCCACAACGAAGTCTACAAGCACCCCGACTTTGCAGAAGACTGGACACGAAGACACCTTGGCAGCCCGCCAGGGCGGCTCGAAGGTTATTCCAGAACCTCTTCCTGAACTTCGACCTCGACGTCGAAGCCGGTGTCGGGCTGGAGTGCATCATGGGCTGGGGGAAGGGTTGGCCGGGCGGGGGCTCCCGGCTTGCGGGAGGGGGGAGGGGCCGGCGGGGTGTAGTTGCGCGCCAGAATCTGCCGCAGGTCGGCCACACAGGTGGCGATGGAGACCACCGCCTGTTGGAAATTGGTGTGGGTTGAAGCGAGGGGGGCGTCGTGGGCGAATTTCAGGCTGGCCTGCTCGAGATCTGAGAGTTTCTTGTGCAGCATTTTGAAATAGGCCAATGGGTCGTCAACCTGGGTCTCGAGCGCCCGCGACAGGTCGAAGACACTGCGGACAATTCCCATCAATTCGGGAAACTCCTCGACCTCGGGGGAGTGCTTCACAAAAGTGCGCACCATCCAGGCGTGAGCCAGCAACTGTTGGCAGCGGGCGACGTCGGCGGGGGAGCAGGCAGGGTCGGAGGAGTTCATGGGGGGAGGAGGCTAAGGAATGGGGACGGGACGATTGGGCGGCTGGTCTTGGGGAACGACTTCTACATCAGCTTGGTGTGATGCGTCTGCGGGAGTGGATTGGGGTTTAGTCGGGGGCAGCTGGAGAACGGCGGTCTGGCCGGGAGTCGATTCTGGCCAGACGTTGGCCTCGATCTGCTCGACAGGCGTGTCGGGCCACAACTCGACCCGGCACCATTTGATGACAATCAGGCAGGCCGGATCTTGCTGATAGAGTTCGAACAGGCTGCGTAACACCTGCCAAGCCCGATGATCATCCCCCTGAGACCTCAGTGCACGAACCTGTTCGACTCCCCGGCGGACAAACCCCCGGGCCGACTCTCCCAAGTCTGCCTCCAGTTCTTTCAGCAGGCGGTCGGTCAACTGCAGCAGTGCCGACTGTTCCGGGTCGGTCGCCAGCACATTCCGCAGGTTCGTCAAGATTTGCCGCGATCGGATGAGGTTTCCCTCTTTCCTCAGGGCGGTGGCCCAATGAATCAGCCGTCGCGGTTCGGAATCATAGAGCGGTTCCGGGGGGGGAGACTCGGTGTTGTCCCGCTTTGGCAGCCTCGACTTGCGGGAGATCTCGTAGAGCTCGACCTCGTCGAGCAGAGGCTGAACTGCGCTGCGCCAGCGTTCGGGGTTCCGCGCGAGCAGGGGGTCGAACGCCTCACGGCGAGCCTGCAGGTAATTCAAGCCTTCCCCCTGGGCCATCAACTGTTGCCCGCGGGCAAACAACTCTTCTTCGGAGGGATCGCGGGGCCACGACCGCCACATTCCCCACAGCAGGCCCGCCAGCAACAGGGCCAGGATAGGACCGCTCGAGAGCCATTCGACCAGCGGGTGTTGGCGGTTTTGAGATTCCAGCTCGGCCCGCAGCATGCCTTTCATGATGGTTCCCATGCCGGGACCACCTGCGTCAGGTCCTGAAGGGACGAAGTCGACGCGGGTCTCACCAGAGACATCGAGGGCGAAATCGGTGTGGTGTCCGTCGTGGGTGGTGGGGGACAGGTCTCCCTCGGGGACGATTGTGGTGGCTGCCGAAGGGATGGGCGAACCGCCATCAGTGAGAGTGAGCCCTTCGCGGGGCTGGGGAAGCTCGCGCTGCAGCACCTGCTCGATGTGCCGCAGCAACACATAGGCATCGGGGAACCGTTTCGCAGGGTCCTTGGACAGCAGCCGGTTGATGGTGTCATCCACCCGAAGGGGCAGTTCGGGCAGAATCGCGCGGGCCTTGTCGTACTGGCCAAACCGCTGCTTGTGCAGCACATCCACCGTGCTCTTCCCCTGAAATGGGGGGCGCCCCGTGATCATCACATACAGCAAAATGCCCAAGGAGTAGAGATCACTCTGTTTCGTGGCCCGCTTCCCCTCGGCCTGTTCGGGAGACATGTACTCGGCTGTCCCGATGACTCCGCCGGTGAGGGTTAACCGGTCGGCATCGAACAGTTGGGCAACCCCAAAGTCGGTCAGGTGCATTTGGCCCTGCCGGTCGACCAGCAGGTTGGAGGGCTTGAGATCGCGATGAATGACTCCATGGTCGTGGGCCACTTTCAGGGCCCGACAGATCTGGGCGGTATAGTCGAACGCGGTGCGCCACGGCAGCCGCCGTTCGCGGCGCAGCAATGCCAACAGGGTTTCCCCGTCGATGTACTCCATCGCAAACCAGGGAGACTCGTGATCAATCCCTGAATCGTAGAGACGCACAATGCCGGGGTGGGTGAACTTCTCGAGCGCCTCGATTTCGCGTCGGAAGCGATCGACAAACCCCACCTGCCGAGCCAGCCCGGTCGAGAGCACCTTGATGGCGACGCGCTGATCGCCTTCGGGATGGCGCCCGAGGTAAACCTGACCCATCCCCCCGGCTCCCAGGAGTTCCAGCACCTCGTACGGGCCAATTTGTGACGGAAGCGGGGCGCTCATGGGGGGCGGGGACCGGGAGAGGCTCTGGGGGGCTCGGCCGCAGCTTATCGCGACGGCGGACCATGTTTGACCCCCCTTCCACGGTCATCATACACTCTGAGCTCAGGGCCTGTCCCGTGGGCGGGCCACTGCTTGCCGTCCCGGCCCCTGCAGGCACCCATCCCGCCAAGACCCCAAGGCCAACGGGCTGAGTTCTGGCATCGATCGACCAGAAACCCTCCTGCTCGACGGCGACCGTTCCCAATCCGGTGCCACACCGCTCCGACCAACGTGGGGGTCTGTCTGGGGCGATGGCACTCTGCCTTCCTTCTCCTTCCTCTGTCCCTCCCTTTCCGGTTCCATGCCTGCCGAGCCGTATCTCTTCCGTCTGGGCGAGAGGCTGTCTCAGGGTCTGTCGGGCTGGGAGCCTGAACGCCGTGAACGCCACCGGAGGTTCTTCGTTTCTCAGCAGAATCCCGACGGAGGATTTCGGGGACGGGATGTCGCTTCGGATCTGTATTACACAGCGTTTGGTGTCCGCGGGTTGGCCTTGGTACAGGGGCTCGACGCGCCGGTCTGCCGTCGGCTGGCCGAGTATCTGGCCCGGCAGACCGAAATGCATGTTTCGGTGATCGACCTGGTCAGTTGGCTGTACTGCGCGCTGATGGTGCAGTTGCATGGACAGATCGACGTGCTGGCGCAGGCCCCCTCCGATTGGCCCGAGCGACTGGCCCAACTGCTGGAGAGCTTTCGCACCCCCGATGGAGGCTATGCCAAGACCCACGAAGGTGCCGTGGGCAGCACCTACCACACCTTTCTGGTGGCGTTGTGCTACGAGCTGATCGGCCGGCAGGCACCGGGGCCCGATCGGCTCGGTCAGTTTCTGCTGGAACGTCAACGCGACGACGGCGGCTTTGTCGAGATTGCCCCCATGCAGCGCAGCGGGACCAATCCCACGGCAGCCGCGGTGGCGGTGCTGAACATGGTGGGGGGGGTCAGCCCCGCGCTCCGCAGTGATGTCGAGGGCTTCCTGGGGGAGGTCTGGAGTGGCGAGGGGGGCTTTCAGGCGAACACCCGGGTCCCATTTCCCGACTCGTTGTCGACCTTCACGGGAGTGTTGACCGCGCTCGATCTGGGGCTGTCGGGGCTGGTGCAGCCCTCGGCCTGCCGGGCGTTCATCGACTCGCTCGAGTTTCCCGACGGGGGCTTTCGCGGCGCGCTGTGGGACACACTCGCCGACGTGGAGTACTCGTTCTACGCCCTCGGTGTGCTGGCGCTGCGGCCCGAGGCAGCCGCAGGATAACCGTTGCCTGTCGGCTGTGCAGGCGTCGGCTGTGCAGGCCTGGCCTGCGTACCGGGGTCGATCAGTCCTCGATCTCGGATTCGGCGGTGTCTGAATCGGTGTCGCTCTCTGAGGCGGACGAACCGGTGTCAGGGATGGCGGCCGGGTCGGTTGCCTCACCCATCAATTCCCGCAGCAGTACGGTGGCATAACATCCTGCGGGAAGTGTGAACTGGACCCGCAGGGCGGTGTTGTCCTCTGCCTCGAGCGAAAGGTCTTCGGGCCAGATCAGCGCGGGACGGCGGGTTCCCGAGGTGAGCTGCGGATATCGCAGGAAGGAGTCGCGCGTGAGACCCGCGCGTTGCAACAGAAGGTCTTACTCAACCCGGGCCGGCCCCTGCGCGTCTTTCATCTTGGGGCCGAAGATTGGGCCGGCCAAGACCGTCTCATGTGCGATGTACCGGGGCAGCTCTCGCTCGAGATCCTCGACGACGAACGGGCCTCCCGAGGCGGTCACCTGCATCACATCGCCCACCTGCAGTTGATGGAGTCTTCCCGCCCTCAGCCGGTCGGCCAGCCAAACGTTGAACAGGGCCGACTGCACTGAAGAGAGGGCCAGCCGATGCAGGAATTTCCGGCGGGCGCGGGGAATATCTTGCGGGCCACGGGTGCCCCGCAGCAGGTCCCACCCCAGCCGCAGAGTCTCGAAATCGCGGCCGAACCGCTGTTCGCCAAAGTAGTTCGCCCCTCCCTGGGTGGCCAGCACCGCCACAATCTCCCGGGCGCGGGCGAGCCCCTCGGGGGCAGTGTCGCGGACCACGATCGAGAAGCGGTTGCCCCGCAGGTGTCCCGGACGCAGCTTGTTGCGGTGACGCCCCGTATCGAGCACGGTGATCTGCGGATGATCGACCGCGCACAGACGCGATTCGCATTTCGCGGGGATCGACACAAACTGGCGGGTGACGGCATGACGGTCTTTCAAGCCGGCCACGCCAATGTCTTGATGACTGATCTGCAGGAATCGGGCCAGCAGGCTGACCAGTTGCTCGGCGCTCAGCCCCCGCTTTTCGACCCAGAGGTACAGAAACTCGCCGCTCCCTTCCGGGCGGTAGGCGGGAATCTCCTCGACCACAAAATCTTCGGGGCTCCCTTTCAGTCGGCCGCCACAGCCGGGCCAGGCCGCGGTGACTCGCGGGAGGGGCTCGGCGGCCCAAGCGAGATCGGGGGGGAGTGGCGGCGGAGATGTCATGTGGGGAGGATGGAGCGGGGCGAGCGGTGGCTGGACCGTCTTCCGCCGCGCCGGTTGGTGGTGCGGAGGATCACGAGAAAGAGTTGTAATGGCCCCGGGTTGAAACTGCACGGCCCACGGAAATCTCACAGCAGCGGAGTGCTGTCCGTCGGCGAGCGAGGTGGCGGGGCGGGCCAACCGGCTTGGGGTGTGGCGGCGATTGCCGATTCCCAACCACGGGGATCACCTGCGCGCCGCTTGCCCGAGCAGCGCCGGTGTTGGAAAATGAAGAGACGGGTCGCGCCAGCCCAGGGTGTGTCAGACAAGTCCGCTTGGGACGTCCGATTCATAGGAACCGTGTTGATGTCCGAGAAATTCGATCTGCAGCAGTACGACCTGCATGTGTCCGAGGTGCATCGCAACCTGCATCCGAGTGCCCTCTACGAACACGCGATCCGCCACGACCCACGGACGCTGATTGCCGACAATGGCGCGTTGGTGGCCTATTCCGGAAGCAAGACGGGTCGGTCACCCCGGGACAAGCGGGTGGTGCGGCATCCCGATTCCCAGCACGACATCTGGTGGGGGACGGTGAACATCCCCCTCGAGCCGCGCACTTTCGCCATCAACCGCGAACGCGCGCGCGACTACCTCAACACGCGCGAGCGGCTGTACTGCTTTGATGGCTATGCGGGGTGGGATCCGAAATACCGACTGAAGGTCCGGGTGATCTGCTCGCGCCCTTACCACGCGCTGTTCATGCACACGATGCTGATTCGCCCTCAGAAGGACGAACTGCGGAACTACGGCGAACCCGACTTTGTGATCTACAACGCCGGTTCATTCCCCGCGAATCAGCTGACCGCCGGGATGGGCTCGAAGACCAGCATTGATCTGTCATTCGAGGATGGCGAGTTGGTCATTTTGGGGACTGAATACGCCGGCGAAATGAAGAAGGGGGTCTTCACCGTCATGAACTACCTGGGACCGAAGCGGGGCATTCTGTCGATGCACTGCGCGGCGACCTGTGCGCGCGAGACGGGGCGCTCTTCGCTGATGTTCGGGCTGTCGGGGACGGGCAAGACCACCCTCTCGGCCGACCCGAAGCGGCTGCTGATTGGCGATGACGAGCACTGTTGGAGCGACGACGGCATCTTCAACATTGAGGGGGGCTGCTACGCCAAGGCAATCAACCTGACCGCCGAGAGCGAGCCCGACATCTACCACGCGTTGAGATTCGGTGCCATTCTCGAGAACGTGGTCGTGCAGGAGGATCACCGGGTCGACTTCAGTGATGCCAGCATCACGGAAAACACCCGCGGGGCTTACCCCATCGAGTCGATTCCCAATGCCCGGGTCCCCTGCGTGGCGGGGCACCCCACCGATGTGGTGTTCCTCACCTGTGATGCCTTCGGCGTGCTGCCCCCGGTCGCGGCTCTCACGGCCGACCAGGCGATGTACCACTTCATCAGTGGCTACACCGCGAAGGTCGCCGGGACCGAAGAGGGGGTCAAGGAGCCTTCGGCCACCTTCTCTCCGTGTTTTGGCGGTCCGTTTCTGGTCTGGCACCCGGCAAAGTACGCCGACCTGCTGGCCCAGTTGATCCAGCGGCACAAGTCGCGTGTCTGGCTGGTGAATACCGGTTGGACAGGAGGGGCGTATGGCACCGGTAGCCGGTTGAAACTGCGGCACACCCGGGCGATCCTTGACGCCATTCATGATGGAAACTTGGCCACCGCTCCTCGCCGGGCGGATCCGGTGTTTGGGTTTGAGGTGATCACCCGCTGCCCGGGAGTTCCCGACGAAGTGCTCTGGCCGCACGACAACTGGGAAGACCCCCTCGTCTACGATCAGGCCTCGCGGCGACTGGCTGGACTGTTCACCGCGAATTTCGAGAAGTACGCTGGCGGTTGCTCCCCCGAGGTTCTGGCCGCGGCTCCGAACCCGGGGGCCTGACCGCACCCCTCCGAGCGCCGGGCGCCCGCAACGCCGGGTGGGGTGGGTCTGTTCTCGACCTGGTGAACCGGACGGATGACGCAGCGCATTGGAATTGTGACCGGCGGGGGAGACTGCCCTGGTTTGAACACGGTGATCCGTGCGGTGGCCAAGGGGGCCAACCGCCGGGGTTGGGAGGCCGTGGGCATTGTGGGGGGCTACGAGGGGCTGCTGGAACCTCAGCAGACCCGGCGATTGGTGGTGCGGGAACTCGATGGTCTGCTGACCCGCGGCGGGACCATTCTGGGGACGGCCAATCGGGGGAAATTCTCAGCCAAGGTGGGGCATGGCGAGTGCCGCGATCTGCCCCGTGAGCTGCTGGATGCCTCGCTGGAGGGTTTTCACAAGCTCAAGCTCTCGGCCCTGGTGTCGATTGGCGGGGATGGTTCGCTGAGCATCGCCCGGCAGATGTTCCGCCACGGGATGCCGATTGTGGGGGTCCCGAAAACCATTGACAACGACCTCGCCGGCACGATCTTCACCTTTGGGTTCGAGAGCGCGGTGGACTGTGCCACCGATGCGGTCGACCGGCTGCAGACCACAGCCGAAAGCCACAACCGGGTGATGGTACTGGAGGTGATGGGGCGCTACGCCGGTTGGATCGCGATCTACTCCGGGGTCGCCGGGGGGGCCGATGTGATCCTCATTCCCGAGATTCCATTCGCTTACGAGTCGATCGTGAAGAAGATCGCCGAGCGCAAAAAGCAGGGGAAGCACCACACCATTGTGGTGGCTGCCGAGGGAGCCCGGCCGAAGGGGGGCGAATTTGTAACCAGTGCCCAGACGACGGGGACAGGCGAGGCGCGCCTGGGGGGGATTGGCAACCAGATTGCTGCGGAACTGCAGCGGCTCACCGGGCAGGAATCGCGCTGCTGCGTACTGGGACATCTGCAACGCGGGGGACGCCCCGGGACGTTTGACCGGGTGTTGTGCACGGCGTTTGGAACCGAGGCGATCGAACTGGTGGCCCGGCAGGAATTTGGCCGGATGGTCTCGTTCCTGGGAACCCACGTCGGTTCGGTGCCGCTCGACGAGGCGGTCGACACATTGAAGACTGTGCCGACCCAAGGGGGTCTGGTGCAGACCGCCCGGGCGCTGGGGGTCTGCCTGGGAGATTGAGGGGAGGCTTCGCCGCGTCACGTGGGGGCGACCTCGAAACGGGCCGGGCCAATGCCCATGCGAGGGCCAACTCCTGACGCCAGCGTGGCCGAGAGTCTAGAATCTGCCCGACACTGTCATCCTTCCGTTGCCGACACTGGTGCTGCGCCGATGAACGACCGTCCTGCTCATCCCCTGGCCACGACCTCGAATGTCCTCCTCAGCGATGAGGAGGCGGTGCAACGCATTCTGGGGGAGTCGATTCTGGGCTTGTGGGATGTGGTCAATAACCTGACTCGCATTCATCCCTCGAAGGATGACCGTTACCGTGTGACGATTTTCGGCTCGGCCCGGACGAAGCCGGGGACAGCCATCTATGAGGAGACCAGGCGATGCGCGTCGGCGTTGGCGGAATTGGGCTGCGACATTGTGACCGGTGGCGGTCCCGGTTTGATGCAGGCCGCGAACGAGGGAGCGGCCGAAAAAGGGGGCGTGCAGTCAATTGGCATTCGGGTTGACCTGCCGTTCGAGCAGGGAGCCAACGCGTTCGTGCAACAAATGTTCCAGCACCGCACCTTCTTCACGCGTCTGCACCAGTTTGTGCTGGCCTCGGACGCGTTCATCGTGGCCCCGGGGGGCATTGGCACCCTGCTGGAGGTGGCGATGATCTGGCAGTTGCTGCAGGTGCGGCACATCACCGACATGCCGCTGATTCTGATGGGGTCGATGTGGCCAGGATTGATCGAGTGGTCCCGCGAATCGATGTTGAGCTACGACCCCCCGCTGTGCCATCCGAATGATTTGCGGATTCCGCAGTGCGTGCCGGATGCCGAAGGGGCGATCGCCCTGATTCGCGAGCATCATGCCCAGTGGCAACTGGTCAACGGCTAGCCCCACACCAAATCGAGCGCCCGCTTCAAGTCGAGTCGGCGGAAGGTCAGGCCGGTGCCCGGGTCGTGCGCGGGGTGACCCGTCTGTTGGAAGATGGCCAGCATCGCTTCGGGCAGGGTCTTGCCCAGGGGCTTCCAGTCGAACTTCCGCAGTTTGATCGCCTCGCGCAGCAGCATGGCCGCGCCGCAGACCAGGGCGTTGGAACTCGATGTCGCGGCGGCCGGGACCACCAGATCGACCTTGCGGTGCCGATCGAGGTAGACCACTTCGGCCTCGGGAGCGGGGGCGGGGCGGACCGGTTTGACTGCGCCGATCGCGAAACAATTGGGCTGGCAGGCAGGCCACGAAATGCCGTCGCGAAAGTCGTGGTTCCCCGTGGGGGCGCTCACCCAGATTCCCAGGTCACGCAGTTGGCGCAGGGGAATGTCGATTTCGGTCGGCACCGGTTCGCCATGATTCAAGTCATCAACCGGCGCGAGATTGACCGTGGTGATGGCGTACTTCTGGTGATTCCTCGCGACCCAGGTGAGTCCCTTGGCCAGCGAGACGCTATCGCGCACATGGCAGTGGCAGCATTCGAGCGCCCGGATGACCGCCACCTGGTTCTGATAGGCGACCCCCCAGCGTCCTCCATGATTCAGTGATGAGGGAACCCCAATCGTCGAGCCATGGTACCCCTTCCCTTCGTGCCTGGGATCGTCGTCGTCGCTGACGCTGTCGTACGAGACCCGCACTTTGGCCACTCCGTCGACCGGAGTGGACCATTCAGGGAGCGCCAGGTCGCAGCCGTCATCAACCAAGGCCAAGGTCTGCCCACGGCCGAACGACAGGCGGTCGGCATACGCCTGCCAGGCATCGACAATGCCCGCATGGACGAAACTCGTTGGCTCGGCGGGTTCTCCGGCAAAGGCCAAGCGCGGCACCAGAGAGGCCAGACCCACCGAGAGCAGCCACCGTCGCCGCGACAGTCGACCCAAACCAGAGACCTGGGAACTGGCCATGGACGATACTCGCGTCGGGAACTTTGGGGCAGCGGGGAAAACACGACCGGCACCCTGCGCGCGGTCGCGTCGCCGTTACGGAGAGGTGTCGGACTGGAGCGGAAACTCTGGCATCACGGCGGGTGTCTCGTGGAACGGGACCTGCGTCCGCTTTTCGGACTTTTCCGTTCCCGGGACCAACTGGGGAGTGGTGGTGTGCTGATCAACGATGCGTCGCAGGTCCTCGGCATCGAGCAGTTCCTTCTCGAACAACTCGCGGCTGAGCTGCTCGAGTATGGCACGGCGCGACTGCAACAGGGCCTGAACGGTCGCTCCCCCCTCATCGATGATCCGTTTGACTTCCAAATCAATCTCGCGGCGGGTCTGCTCGCTGTGCATCTGGTCGGCCACCGGTGCGTAGCCCTGGATCGCAAACGGACTGCGGCCACTCTCTCGGAAGTTGACCCGCCCCAGACGCGGGCTCATTCCAAACTCGGTCACCATGCGCCGCGCGATATCGCTGGCCCGCTCCAGGTCGTTTTGGGCTCCGGTCGAGGTCTCCTCATAGATCAGCTCTTCCGCGGCAATCCCTCCCAACAGCACGCAGATGCGGTGCTGCAGTTCCGACTGCGTGTGCAGGTGCCGGTCTTCGCTGGGTCGCTGGAGGGTGTAGCCCAAGGCGGCCAGTCCGCGGGGAATGATCGAGATTTTGTGCACCGGGTCGGTTCCGGGCAGACTGCAGGCGACCAAAGCGTGACCCGCCTCGTGCACAGCCACGCGGCGTTTTTCGTCTTCGGGGATCAGCCGGGTCTGCTTCTCGAGCCCCGCCACCACCCGTTCAATGGCTTCTTCAAACTCGGCCCGGGTGACGCGGGTCCGGTTTTTCCGGGCGGCCAGCAGCGCCGCCTCGTTGACCAGGTTGGCCAAGTCGGCCCCCACGAATCCGGGGGTCAGCCGTGCCAGGTGCTTCAGATCAATATCGTCATCGGCTTTGATCTTGCGGATGTGCACCTTGAGAATCGCCTCTCGCCCCTTCACATCGGGCCGGTCGACCAGCACATGCCGGTCGAAGCGTCCAGGTCGCATCAGGGCCGGGTCGAGTGTTTCCGGGCGGTTGGTGGCCGCCATGACAATCACGCTCTGCTCGGTGGGAAACCCATCCATTTCGACCAGCAGGGCATTCAAGGTCTGTTCTCGTTCGTCGTGCCCGCCGGGCATACCGCTGCCACGGGCTTTCCCCAAGGCGTCGAGTTCATCAATGAAAATGATGCTGGGGGCCTTGGCCCCGGCCTGCTGGAACATGTCGCGTACGCGGGCCGCCCC
>JBKCTR010000650.1:0-6811 GCA_046318755.1 Planctomycetaceae bacterium | reverse complement strand
CCCTGGTCGGAGCGGACACTTCAACGCACGACACGGCAACAATCTGCCGGCGGCCGGAATGTTCTAATTCTCTTCCAACTCGGCTTCGGTCGCTTCACTCTCGGCCGACTCGGCGGCTTCGGCGTCATCCTCCAGCGGATTCCTACCGGCCCCAGTCCCTTCCGTCGATTGTGCGGGGGCCGTGCCTCGGGCTGAAGCAAGGGCTGAATTGACCTCCCGCAACACCGACTGCGTCAGAAACTGACCATGTTGGCGGATGTGCTCGTTCAGCAGTTGTGTCACCACCGGACTCACCGATTCCCCCGGGGCATTGATGAGGGCTTCCGCCAGCAACGACTGAGCCCGGCGGGTTCCCAACGAGGCCAGCGCGCGATATGCACTCTCGGCCAATTCGGGATCTGTCCCCGCGTGCGCCAGGGAGTCTTCCAGGCCCGCCAGATCGTACACCCGGGTCCCCTTCAACTCGGCGATCTGCCGCAACAGGTTGATCGCCCGCGACCGCAGTTCTTCGCGCTGTCCTTCGGGCAGCTTGCGGCCCAGTGCCAGGTCGAGGACCGGTCCAATCTGGGTCCGCAGTTCGTCCGGAGACTCGACATAGGTGGCATAGTGCAGTCGAGGTTGTCCGGGGGCCGGGCGCAGAAACTTGGGGGCCAGTCGCGCTGGCCCGTAGACCACCACCGGCAGTTGGGCAGTCCGAGCGTCGGCACGCAGATTGGCCACCGTCTCGCTGAGGGTCCAACGGATCAGGTTGGGATGCAGCACCACCAGGGTAATGTCGTTCCGTTCGGCTGCGGCGCGAAACGCTTCCCGCCCCGACACTGCCGTCAACGTGTCGAACCCCAGTTCCCGCAGCATGCCCGAGATATCGGCGGCCCGATCGGCGGCCACTTCGCCAACCACGGCCATGGGACGCGACGCTTCGCTTTCCAACACCCGGCGCAGACTCTCCACCACCTGGGGAGCCCCCCGATAGGGGTGTTTGGGCCCCCGTTGAACCAGAGTCTCGGCAGCCGCCAACTGCACCCGGGGGTCGCCGCTGGCGAGCGCCCGGTACAGGGGGTTGCGCGCGTCGCTCCAGTTGAGTTCCGCATAGGTTTCCGGTTGGCGGGCGAGGGCCTGTGCCGCCCGGGCGGCGATTTCCGGCCGTTGAGTCTCCAAACCCAGATCCAACACCTTCGACCAGACATCGGTGCTGGTGTACAGAGCCGCTGGATCCGTCGGGGCGTCCGCCGGTGGTGCGTCCCGGGGAGGAAACAACGATTCCGGAGGCCCCTGGCTGGCCAACTCGCACGCCTTTTGCACGATCCGCGGGTAGGTGTCATCGGGGACCAGTTCGACAGCCCGCGTGGCGTGCCGCAGGGCAGCCCGGTCCGCCGCCTGCCGGGGGGAGAGTTGTTGCTCCACCACACGTTTCTGCTTGGGATCCCACGTCCAGGCCGAGGGGGCGTTCGATAGCGGCGTGTCAGCCGCGACGGGCTCGCGCAGTTGGGCCCGAGCCACGTCTGACAGCCGCCGCGAGAGTGACAGGGGATCCAGTTGGCTCCCGGGGGCCACTTGCCCCGCCACGCGGGAACGGGGAGTCAGCAGCTTCAGGGTCCGTTGGGCGGCTTGGCGCACGGCGGGATCGGTCTGGGGGGCGCTCGCCAGGAATTCGAGGTCCGGGTTGGCGGTCGACTGGCCAATGCGCCCCAGTGCCTCGGCGGCAATTCGCTGCACCACAGGCTCGGTGGCCTGCAGGCCCGCCTCCAGCATGGGAATCGCCGGAGCATCGGCCGCCGCACAGAGACTGGTGATCTCGGCCAACCGGGCCGGTTCTTTCTCCGAAACGGCTGCCGAAAGCAGGGTGGGGACCGCCAGGGGACCGAGATTCTTCAGCTCCGCGAGGGCCGCCGAACGGGCTTCGGGAGATTTCCCCAGATCGGCCAACAGCGACCGCACCCGTTGCGGTTGAGCGGCCCGCTTGGCGAACACGCGATTGGATCGCTCGACCACCGGTCGCACCAGCGTTTCCAGTTCGGGCAACGCCTCCAGCCGGATCAGGTTGGGGCTGCCGATCGCCCCGCGAATCTCCACCAGTTCGTCTTCGGAAAGGGCAGCGGCATTGACCTGCAATAGATATTTTCGGGCCAGGTCGGGGCGATTGATGTCGATCATCGCCACGGCCGCTTCGAACAACTGCCGCGGGGTCTTCGGGATGGTGGCCAGCGGAGATTCGGCGTTCAGCTCCTGCAGCTCGGCCGGGGTCAGCGCAGGGGGGGCCGCAGCCGGCGTGTCGAACGGACTGTCACTTGGGGCCCTCAATGGCAGGGTCATGGCACAGCCCAGCAACACCGCATTCAGGCTGTGTTTCCAAGGGAAATCCCGCGACATTCGGCACACTCCGCACAGTTTGACACGCAACGGGTCCAGATTGTCCCCGGCACCACACTGTCTTTCATCGACAGCCCACCGCGATCGTAAAAGTGACGGGGGGGGGAAAACAATCAAATTCCGGGAGCACCGGCTCGCGATCGTTGCAGCCGGTCTCTCCTGCACAGGTGTGTCGCTTTCTCGATCCCCGGAGCGGGGTTTGTTCCCGTGTCGCGGGGTGAGGCCCCTCCGGAAAGAGCCCCAGTGGTTGCGACGGGACCAACAATTCCCCCCCCGACCCGAAACATGCTTCGGGATTGAGACGCCTCCCTTCCAGATTTCCCAATCGTTTCCGTCTTCCCAGCCGTTTCCGCTTTGCATAGAGTGCGCGACAGGGCCGACCCAGCCAGCCTGGGCGAGTTCCGCAGTTCCCTGTCCCAGACGACTGGGGGGTGCGGGTGATTCAGACGGTGTCCGTCGCCATGAATCAGTCGCGTCTTCACCAACGTCCTGTTTTTCGCTGTTTGAAGAGAGTCATGGCCGAACAGAAGGCAACCAACGTCACCTGGCATGATCACGCAGTTTCCAAGGCCGAACGCTGGGCCCTCAGCGGTCACAAGGGAGCCATTCTGTGGTTCACTGGCCTGAGCGCCTCGGGTAAGAGCACGGTGGCCAATGTGGTCGACCACAAGCTGCACTCGCTCGGCAAGCGCACCTATGTGCTGGATGGAGACAACATCCGCATGGGGCTGAACAAGAATTTGGGATTCTCGGCTGAGGATCGGGCCGAGAATATCCGCCGCATTGGCGAGGTCGGCAAGCTGTTCACCGGGGCGGGCGTGCTGGCCATCACCGCCTTCATCTCCCCCTACCGCCGCGACCGTGATGCCGTGCGGGCTCTGCTCGAACCGGGCGAATTCATCGAGGTCTTCATGAACACCCCCCTCGAGGTGTGCGAAGCCCGCGATCCCAAGGGACTCTACAAGAAGGCGCGCGCGGGTCAGATCAAGGGCTTCACGGGGATCGACGATCCGTACGAAGCGCCCGAGAAGCCCGAGCTGGTTCTCGACGGCACCAAGCCGATCGACGCGCTGGCCGACGAGGTCATCGCCTATCTGAAGGCCAAAGGAATCGTCTGATTCCCGCGGGGACCTTCCGCTGGTCACCTTGCTCGAGTGACGCAGTTCCCGGAGGCCCACTCCTTCGCGAGTTGAACAGCCAACAGTCGCCGCCCGGAGGTCTCTCCACCGGGCGGCGATTTTTTGTACCGGCCCCGATGTTTCGCAGCTTGGTCGCGGCTGGTGGAGTCATCGGGGCCGGAAGGACGGCCGGAGCGGCGGGGTGGCTCTGAGACCACCGCCGCCGTTGGTCAACCCGGCAGCGCTCGGCAACCGTTCGCAGGCTCGGGCGTCAGCGGCCCCAGCCCTGACTATAAGCGGGAAATTCCAGCAGCACCTTCTGAGCCCCCTCGCGCCGATCCCGGAAAGTCTCGAACGCCGTCTGGATCTGGGTCAGCGGGTAGGTGTGGGTGATCAGCGGGCGCAGGTCGACCCGGCCCTCGGCCATCCACCGCATCGCCAGTGGGAAATCACGCCGGAAGTCGGGGTTCACCGTCGTCTGGATCGTGGCGTTCTTGTAGAAGAGTTCGCGCCACGCCACCCCATCGATGTGCTCGGGGGGAACCCCGAAATACAGAATGTGGCCGCGATGCTTCACCAGGCTGATGCAGGTGTTGATGACCTGGTCGGCATGTCCCACCGCCTCGATCACCACGTCGGCCAGTTCCCCTCCCAGAATCCGCTTCACTTCGGTCGCGGCATCGGTGCGGGTCACGTTGATGGTGGCGGTGGCCCCCATCTTCGGAGACAGCGCCAGCCGTTCGTCGAGCTTGTCGAGAACGATGATCTCGCGCGCCCCCAGCCGGGCCAACATCGTGTTGAACATCTGGCCGATGGGCCCCTGCCCCACCACCACCACGTCTTTATCGATGATGTTGGGCAGCTTCTTCAGACCATACAAGACCGTGCCAAATGGCTGGGCCAGCACGGCATAGTGCTTGTCGAGCCGCGGATCGAGCGGAATGGCCCGGTCCTCGGAAACGATGTACCGCTCGAAGAAGCCGCACTGGTTCACGGGAACCACCAGCACCTCGTCCCCCTCTTTCCATCGCTGCCCGTTCGTGGCGGTCACCGTCCCCACCATCTCGTGCAGCGAGTGCCCCACCGACCGCGCCGGATACTCCGGCGGCTCCCCATTGAAGTAGGGAAGATCGGAACCGCACAGGCAGGCGATCTGCGGCTGGAAGATGATCTGGCCCGTCTCTCCATAGGGAGCGGTCGGCTCCAGGGTGGGATCGGGAACCTCGACCAGGTCGATGCGTTGGGGTTGGGGGAAATGTCCGGCAAGCACGCGCGGGACTCCTCAAAAAACAGGGGCGAATGGGTCTGCGGGCCGAGAGTGTATCAGCCCCCTCGTTCATTGGGCCAGTCGCGGTCAGTAACCGTTGTCCCCCCGCAACCAACACCCCTCGACACCGGCCCCCCGGAAGCCAACCCGAGGAAACCGCCCCACTGTTTCCCCCCATGGTCACGCCTGCTAACGTCAGGTTGCGGGCCGGTGCGCGTGCACCGCGGTCCCCCCCCAAGCCGACTCCCCTCCCCCCGGCCACACGACGAGTCAGACCGAGATCCTTCCATGTCTGCCGAACTTCCACTCCCCCGCACCACCAATCGCCCCCTGACATTCGCCAATGGCGAGGCGCTGGGGGTCAGCACCCGCTGGCACAAGGGGCAGTACTGCGCCATTTTCACGAAGGCGGGGATTGTCGGGTGCGGGATTTACGACCTGAAGACACCCGCGGAATTCGGCCAGGCGATCGCCATCGCCAAGGGGACTCCCGCCTGCCCGCTGACCGAGCCCGAAGACCTGTTTGAGGCGAAGATCGTTGGCCTTACCCCCCAGGCCGCAAGCATGGGGATCAGTGTCGGTATGACGGGCCGCGAAGCGGTCGAGCGCATGCTGATCGCCTCGAAGTCGCTGTAGCCCCCCGACCGTTGTCGGCCCAGCCCATTCCCGACTCTCTTCCTGGATATTCCCCGATGACTGCCACCCCCGCCCGTCCTCCGATTGGGGTCAAATCGATCGATCACGTGACACTCGTGGTCAAGGATCTCGAACGGAGTGCCGCGTTCTACGTCGACCTCCTGGGCATGCGGCGTGTCGACCGGCCTAGCTTCAACTTCCCCGGACTGTGGTTCCAGGCGGGAGCCACCCAAATCCACCTGATCCTTCAGCACGAAGGCTCGGGGCCGGCGGGGCTGCCCGATTTCCCCCCTCCGATCGGGGCGGGACGGGTCTTTCACTTCGCTTTTGAAGTGCCCGACTGTCGGGCGGCAATCGAACGGCTGAAGGCCGCGGGAGTCCATGTGCGGGGAGGTCCCAGCCTGCGTCCCGATGGTTACGTGCAGACGTGGTGCCACGATCCCGACGGCCATGTGGTGGAACTCTTCTCTCAGCCCGAGCCCCGCCCATGAGCACCGCTCCCCAGATTTACCGCGAAACGTTCGATGACGGACCGGGAGGCTGGTTCGGGTTCATCAGCAACCAACAGGGGATCAAGCCGCTGGAGATTCGCGACAGTTGCGCCATCTCACGCAGCCCCTGGTGGATCGACTACAACCACGCGCCGCCAGGAGCCGGCTACCTGAACCTGCTGTACATGCTCTACACGAAAGGGGTGCCGGGTGAGCATCACCGCGAAGTCGCGGGCGAGAACCGGTACATCGGGCAGGGCTGCGGCACGAACTTCATCAACGCGAAGATCACGTTGCGGCTGAAGGGGGAACTGCTCGAGCGGGGAGCCCGCCTCTGCTTCCTGGCGCAGGGAGTGCAACATGGCATCTGCAGCGGCTGGCTGCTGACCGGGCAGCCCTTCACCGTCACTCCCGACTGGAGCGAGCAGACCGTCACCTGCGTCCCCGACCCCGCCCAATGGACCTGTTTGGGAACCCGGCACGACCGGTCCGATTTCTACGGCACCCATCCACTGACCACCGTCCTCGGGGATGCGAACATCGACATCCTGCTGGTGCTGCATCCGCTCGATATCGCTCCGATGGGACCGCTGGCGGGAGATCCCCACCGCCTGCGCCCCGAACGCGATTACCCCGTCTGGCGCAGTCGGCTGCCAGAGGGGTATGTGCTGCTCGATGAAGTGCGCATTGAGTTCCCCGGGGCAGGCTGAACACGTCCCGGTCGGCACTGGGCCGACCTGTCACCCGCTTTCGCCCCGGCTCTGCGCCAGGCCCCCGTCTGGTGCCAGACTCTTCGCTCACGGTGCAGCGACGGCCGGTTGCTGGGGAAGCTCGGCCCCAGGACCGGCTGAGGCACCCGCAGCCCACGGCGGCGTGATGGGCTCCACGGTGGGGGGCGGCAGCGGCTCACGCAGCTCGCGGGCCAGAGC
>JBKCTR010000649.1:0-5888 GCA_046318755.1 Planctomycetaceae bacterium | reverse complement strand
CTTCAGTCCCGTCTGCTCGACTGCCGCGATCGACCGCGAACCGGTTGGCTGGAACTTCAGCGGCAGCTTCTGCCCAGACGGATCCCGCACTTGACCGGTGATGGGCTCCCAGGTCTTGGCGACCCGGATCTCGGCCGAGGTCCCCGGCACCACCACCGAGGGAAACTCCAGCCCGGGTCGATGGGCGACGTGCTGCACCATCCGCAACACCAACGGCACAAACTCGGGCTTCAACGGCAGGTTCGACCACTTGCCGCTGGCGGGAAACGCCGCCAGCAACAGTTTTCCCTCTCCAGGCCAGATCTCAATCAACGCCGGGCTGCCATCGCTGAAACTCGCGAGGGGCCAGTAGCTCTTGTCGGTGGCGACCGGTGCGGGGGCCTGCGCCAGAAGGTCGGCCCGCTGGGCCGGGGGGACCAGCGGGAACCGCCGGAAGAATCGGGCGCTGGTCAAATAGCGAGACTGCGGCGTGTCGAAGACCGACAAGATCGGGTGGGCGAAGTCGAGCGATTCTCCCGCCAGCCGCAGGGCGGCATTCGCGTCGGCCAGATCTCCTTGGGCAGCGGCCAGATCCACCGGCACAAACCGGCGGTCGGGAACCTGGGGGTTGGTGAAGAACTGTTGCCGGTATTGATCGGGGTTCACCTTGTCTCCGGGGAAGATCAGCAGGCCTCCCCCCCGGGTGGTGAAGTTCCGCAAGAAGGTGTACTGGTTCCCGTTCAGTTGGCCGCAGTTCGCCAGAATGACCACCTGCACCGACTTGAGAATCTCTTCGTTGAGTTGCCCTTCCCCAATCTCCTGCAAGGCCAGTGAGCGGGCATCGGGGGTGGCCAATGGGCCGGGGGCTGGTTGCGGCGCACCACCCGGCGAACGGCTCGGCTCGCGTTCGTCGGGGGCGGTGAGGGCTGTTTTCAGAAACAGCGTCTCGCTTTCGAGCGGATCGGGGTGCGGTGAGCCATTCACCAGCAGCACGGGCAGTGGTTCAGTCACCTCGAGGGTGAAGAGATAATCGTCATCGGCGGGAGAGCCGTCGGGCAGCCCTCCCTCCGGACGTTCCAGATGGAATCGTCCCTCGAACACGCCGGGCTCGGTCGGCAGATAGACCAGTTCGCGGTGCGCGGTCTCTCCCGGCTTGAGGGGGATGACCGGCCGGGCGATCTCCTTCCGGTTGATCTGCACGCTGATCTGCACCTCGGCCGCCTCGGTGGCCGAGTGATTGGCGACCCGTGGCACCAGCTTCACCGGCAGCCCCACAATCGACCGCGTCTGGCGCGGAGTGTCTCCCAGCATCGCGCGGTTCGACAGGGGGGTGGCCGAGCCGCAGAAGATGACCTGCAGGGTGGCGTCTTTCGGCAGCAGCCCCGCCCCCCCCTGCTGTTGCAGTTCGGTCCAGCCCGAGGCCTGGCCGTCGGTCAAGAGGTAAACCAGCGGCTGCTCGCGCGGCGGTGCCTGGGGTCCGAAGATCTGGCTGAAGGCGGCCAGCAGGTTGGCGCGGGATGAACCCGCCTTCAGTCCGTCGAGGCTGTTGCGGATCGCCTGGGTGTCTCCCGCGAACCGGCTGAAGACCTCTTCGGGCCGGGCCCCCAGGCGGAACAGCGTGAGGCGGTCTTCGGGACCGAGCCGGTCAGCGATCGCCTGGGCCACCCCCCGGGCGCGGTCGAGGGCCGAGCGTCCCCCCGTGGTGGTGTTCATGCTCTCGGAGCTGTCGACCAACAGCAGCACTTCGCGGTTTCCCCCCGCTCCGAAGAGCCGGTCCCAGTGCCGCAGCGCCGGACGGGCCAGCATCAGCACCAACAGCGCCAGAAACAGGGTCCGCAGCAGGGCGATCAACGCCTCCAGAAATCGCATCCGCCGCCGCTGCTGCACGTAGGTGTCGAACAGAAAACGGTAGGTGGCCAGCTCCACCGTCTTCACCCGGTGCCGGGTCAAGAGGTGCAACAGCACGGGAATGGCCGCCACGGGCAGGAACACCAGCAGGGCCGGATTGAGCAGAGGGATGAGATTCATGGCGTCATCCCCGGCGGGCCCGGCGGTCGAGGAACTCGGCCAGGACCGCCGCCGGGGGCTGGCTGGTGCGGGCCAGGTGGTAGCTGATCTTCTTCTCGAAGCACGACGCCTGGATGGTCTCAATGAACCGCTGCATCCGGTCGAGATACTGCTGCCGCAGGCTCTGCGGATTGACCACCACCCGGCCCGTCCCCTCCATGTCCTGAAAGCGGGTCAGCCGCTGGTAGGGAAAGGTCAGCTCGGCGTCGTCGAGAATGTGGAATACCAGCACCTCGTGACGGTTGTGACGGAAGTGTTGCAGTCCCGCCGCAATGTGCTCGGGGTCATCGAGCAGGTCGCTGAGGATGATCACCATCCCCCGCCGGCGGATGCGCTCGGCCACCTCGTGCAGCGTCTTCCCCACATCGGTGTCCCCTTCCGAGGCGGTGCCGTCGAGCGCCTCGAGCACGCGGCGGAACTGCGAGGGGTGAGCCTGCGGGGGGAGGTACTGGCGGATGCCCGTGTCAAAAGTGACGAGGCCGACCGAGTCGTTCTGGTGCAGCAGGAGGCTGGTGAGGGCCGCAGCCAGATAGCAGCCAAATTCGAGTTTCGAAAGTTCGCCGCTCTGGAAGGCCATCGACTTCGAACAGTCGAGCAGCAGCGTGGCCCGCAGGTTGGTTTCGTCTTCGAAGAGCTTGACGTAGTACTTGTCGGTGCGGGCCAGCACCTTCCAGTCGATCGAGGCGATTTCGTCGCCCGGGGTGTACGCGCGGTGATCGAGGTACTCGGCCGAGAATCCGTGGTACGGGCTGCGGTGGCGTCCCGAGAGAAACCCCTCGACCACCTGCCGGGCCACCAGTTCCAGCTTCCCCACGCGGGCCTGGGTGGCCGGGTCGAAGTACCGGTTCGCCATCATCCCTCCTCGCGGATCACGCCCAGCAGTTTCTCGATCACGCCATCCTGCGAGATGCCATCACTCTCGGCGGCGAAGCTGGTCACCAGACGGTGCCGCAACACCGGTTTGGCGACCTGGCGGATGTCATCCAGCGAGACATGCACCCGGCCATCCAGCAGGGCGTTCGCCTTCGCCCCCAGCAGCAGCGCCTGGCAGGCGCGGGGGCCCGCTCCCCAGGTGAGGTACTTGCGGACAAAGTCGGGCGCCTCGCCCCCCTTGGGACGGGTGGCCCGGACCAACCGGACCGCGAACGACGAGACGGAACGCCCCACCAGCACCTTCCGTACCACCCGCTGCAGGGCCAGGATGTCGGCCTTGGTCAGCACGGGGGTCAACTGCGGAGTGCCCGTGCTGGTGGTCTGCTCGGCAATCGCCAGCTCTTCTTCGAAGCTCGGGTAGTCGACCACCACCTTGAACATGAACCGGTCGAGCTGGGCCTCGGGCAGCGGATACGTCCCCTCCTGCTCGATGGGGTTTTGCGTTCCCAACACCAGGAACGGGCGGTCGAGGGGAAAGGTCTCTCCCGCGCAGGTCACCTGGTATTCCTGCATCGCCTGCAAGAGGGCCGCCTGCGTCTTGGGGGGGGTCCGGTTGATCTCATCTCCCAGCAGGATGTTGCCAAAGATGGGCCCCTTCACAAATCGCATCCGCCGTCGCCCTGTCCCCTCTTCCTCGTCGAGAATCTCGGTCCCTGTGATGTCCGACGGCATGAGGTCGGGGGTGAACTGGATGCGCTTGAAGTCGAGCGACAAGAGCTGCGCCAGCGTCGAGATCATCAGGGTCTTCGCCAGGCCCGGAACCCCTTCCAGCAGGCAATGCCCCTGGGCGAACATCGCGATCAGAATCTGCCGCAGCACCTCCTGCTGACCATGAATGACCCGGGCGAGCTGGGTGGACAGTTCGTCATAGACCCGGGCCAGATCCTCGGCGGCCCGCAGGTCGGCCGGGTCGGCTGACCCCGCCTGACTCTCCGCGTCACGCGATCCCATCTTCGACATGCTGCTCTCACCCCAGGAAGGTCGTGCCGGGGGGGCCGCGCCACTCCGACCCGGCCTCCCTCGCGGGCAGCCCACAGCCGGGGGACCAACCCCGTTCGACTGGGCATCCTGACAGCCCCCGCGGGGGGGGTCAAGCAGGCGGCCCCCGGGAGGACATCACGGGGCGGCCCGCACGAGGGTCCGCGGACTTCGGCCCGAGACGGCCCGGGTGAATTGGCCCCCACGGTTCGAGCGCCAGAGCATCGCGCTGATCAGCCCTCAGCACCCCCCGAGCGAACTCGCCGTGGTGGATTGGTGTTGGATCCAGGGCCTGTCCGATTGGTCCCAAGAGGGGTGCCGCGCAGACTATTGGTGAACGCGGGGAGTTCCCGCCACCCGTTCGTCGGGCAACAGCGGCAGGTTTTGCGGAATCTCGTCGATGGTCCCATTGCGGACCAATTCGGCCGCCAGATCGCGCATGTTGCCGTTCAGGAATTCAATCAATCGGGGGGAGTCGTGCACGCTGTATTTGAAAGCCTGCATCTCTTCGTAGACTTCGCTGGGGGGCTTGTGCTGCACCAGCAGCCGGTACAGCGCGACCACACCCCCCGTCCGCTGGCTGCCCGCCGCACAGTGCACCAGCACCCGTTTGCCCGCCGCGGCACCGTCGGCCACCGACTTCACCGCCGCCGCATAGGTCACCAGATCGCCTGTGCCGTCGGGAATGAGAATGTGCTGGTGGCGTTCAATTCCCAGCCGGTCGATCGCGGCGATCTCGGCTTGTTTGTCGGCCAGTTCCGCGGGGTCACTGGGGGAATCGTTGGTCAGATCGACGACCACATCGATCTGGTTGTCGCTCAGCACGTCGCCAATCAGTCGCGAGGCGATCTGCCCGCTGCGATAGATCCGCCCCGGCTCCACCACGCCACACCGCTTGGGAAAGAGTTGGTGCCGCAGCCGGGCCAACGACTCGGCACTGAGCGCCAGACCAACCATGGCCAGCGGAACGCCCACGATCAGCCCCCACCGCCGCCAGACGGAGCGAGGGGCCGAGGGAGCGTTGGATGGCGGGTTGGGGTGAGTGCTCATGCACGAAGTCCGGGACGGAACGTGCCGGGGGAGAGGGCGATGGGAACAATCGACCCCGCGACGGAGAACCGTCGGTCACGGCGGGAATTCCAGGGGGCGGGACATTCCCCCATTTGCCGAAATCGGTCAAGATCAATGGGTCCAGGAGCGGGTCATCCTCGTGCCCCAGCCATCCCACCTCACCCAGTTTGGGAGGAACCATGGAGTTTTTCGCCCCTCAGATCCAACGTCCAGCACGCATTCTGGGATTGGTGTTGAGTGCATTCATCCTGGTGTGGCTGCCGGTCTGGTGGTCGCTCAAGCTGGCGGGGTTGGTGCTGGCGGCGGCGGTCTTTGGCTCGTACCGGGAAGCCTGGATCACGCAAGAGCGCATTTGCCGGCAGCGGACGGTGGGGTTCATTCCCGGGAAGATCGATCAGTGGAAGCGGGACCGGCTGCGGAGTGTGGAGGTGGTGGAAGAGCCCGAACTTCCCCCGGCCGAGACTGTGGGCCAGCGCCTCGAGCGGGTGCAGCGCTGGCTGTTGGAGCGGCTGCTTCCCTGGCGCTACGGCCCCTTGAAGCTCAAACTGCGGCTGACCGAGGGGCAGATCGTGCTGCTCTGGCAGGGGAACAACCGGCGTGAGTTGCTGCAGAACCTCGAACTTCTCGACCGAGAGACGGGGATCCACGAAGGGACCACCGCCAGCCCCACCGAGGCCCCCGCGTCGCGCGTCGACCGCTGGAGCCCCCCCGAAGTCACCCCCGAAGAACCCCCCGAGCGCTTCTCACTCAACCCCGACGACCACTGACCTGAGTCGCTCCCCCTGTGTCGTAGGCCTCTGGCCTGCGTCCGCTTCGTGTTGCCCATCCCGCCCTCAGCCCCCCTCCGCTGGGCGTCCATC
>JBKCTR010000648.1:0-3277 GCA_046318755.1 Planctomycetaceae bacterium | reverse complement strand
CGCCCCCAGGCGTGGTGAACCCCCATCGGGTTGTTGGCGGTGATGGGGCCGTCGAGGAAGCTCCACTTCTTCCGCCCGCGATTCTGGTCGCGCAGCCGGCGGAAGATCTGGCGATCGCGCCAGAAACGAAGCATGTCGTGTTCGCCGCGGATGAACTCGGCGTCGGTGGAGACTTTGTCGAACATGGTGTCCGGAAGCAGGCAGCAGGGAACGCCCGTCCCCCAGGGCAATCGCCGTGGGAGGATCGGGAATCAAGCCCCACAGGATAGCGATTTCGCCGGACGGGGGCGATTGACCCGGATCGATCGACGCAGGGGGGATGGACACGCGGGGGATGCACACGGAGGAGGAGGTGCCGCCGCGAGACGGGAACCGCCGACGGGGCAGCAGCAGAGTCAAACTGGCGACGAGTGCTTTGTCTCATCAATCACTGTGGACCGTGGACCGTGGACCGTGGGGACGTGGGGACGTGGGGACGTGGGGACGTGGGCGGGAATTTGTCTTCGAGTCCACGATGCAAATGCAGGTCGGCCTAGCCCAGCGGAATACGCTGAGGGCCGGAACAAGTCTGAAGGACTTGCATATCCTAGCCCGGGGTTGCCACGGCACGTGGCTACCCCGGGTTACGGGCCCAGGCAGGACTCAATCCTGTAGGGATTGCATATGCCCGGCGCGGGGTGCTTGCGCGGGGCGGCGGATCGCGTGGGGCTTGGACCGCGTGCACCGGGGTGATGAAAAAAGGGGTCAGGTCCATATTTGTCCCGGCCTCATTTTTCGTAGGAACGTTACGAATCCATGACGTTCCAAATCGATTTGACTGGTCTCCCAGACTCCCGTATGTTGGGCTTATCGGATTGGTCGGGAAAAGTCTTCCAGCGACTCTCTCCACAACAGATCTGATGTCACGTTGCGCAATCGGTGGCGTCTTCGTGTTCCTTGCCAATTGTCGGCGGTCCATCAGGAACGCTCTTTCCCTTCACTTCTGCCGGAAAGCGAGCATGGCCAGCTTCGACGAGATGTTTTCCCGGATCTGTACTTTTTCGGTGTTCATGCTGCCCCTGGCGGGGATTATGTGGGGTGTCCTGCGGTTCGTGAATCGGGTGGTCACTGGTCCTGCGTCGCAACTGCGGTATCCCCAAGGCTCATTCCTGAAGGCGTGCTGTGTGACGAGCGCCGCACTGCTGGCGGGCTACGGGGTCGGCTCGGCGCTGAGCCCGGCAGTCGCCGAAGCGGGAGGTGGGGATCCCACGGCGGCAGCAGGGGCCTTCTTAACCGGGTTCGGCACCTTCCTGGCCTCGCTGATGGTACTGCTGCGGGTGTGGCTCCCCACGTCATTGCTGCACGCCCTGGTGGTGACCCTGCTGTTCTTCATCAGCCTGTTTGTCCTCCAGACTCTGCTCATGATGGGCTTCTGGTGGATGGTGCTGTAGCGGCATGCTGTCGACAAGAGAAGGGGGCCGATCCAAATCACACGGGTGCAGCCGATCTCCTCTCTGAATCGTGCCATGCACAACCCGCGACAAAAAGGGGTCAGGTCCATATCTTGACTCGCGACATCGCAGCCGGTTATATCTCTATCATCATGCCACGCACAGCCCGAGTCACTCCCGGCGGAATGGTGTTCCATGTTCTCAATCGAGGTGTGGGGCGGCAGAAGCTGTTCACCAAGCCGGCCGACTATGAGGCGTTCGAGGAGATCATCGCCGAGACGCTGGAGAAGCGTCCGATCCGGATTTGTGGCTACTGCCTGATGCCGAACCACTGGCATTTCGTCTTGTGGCCCGAACACGACGACGATCTGGCGACCTTCCTGCAACGGCTGACGGTCACGCACGTGACGCGCTGGCAGAAGAACCGCAAGCGGGTCGGCGAGGGGCACGTCTACCAGGGGCGGTTCAAGTCGTTCCCGGTGGAGACCGACGACCACTTCTATCAGGTCGTGCGGTATGTCGAACGGAACGCGCTGCGGGCCAAGCTGTGCAAGCGGGCGGAAGACTGGCGGTGGGGCAGTGCCTGGCGGCGGGTGCATGGCACGGTCGAACAGAAGCAGCTCTTGAGTGCCTGGCCGCTCCCCCGGCCACGCCAGTGGATCGAGCAGGTCAACCGTGCGCAAAGCGCTGCCGAATTGTCGGCGATCCAGCGCTGCGTGGTCCGCGGGCAACCCCTGGGATCGGCCCCCTGGATTGCCCAAACCGCACTGGACCTCGGCCTGCAATCCACGCTGCGTCCCCGCGGCCGGCCGCGGAAGCCGGATTCGGAGTCGGATGCCCGATAAGTGGAGCCGTCTGTCCCCATGCGTTGCAGAGGTGCTGATGTTGATCTCCGATGATTTAGAGCAGTGTGGAAACTCGTTCATTTCATTTACCTACTCCAACCTCAATGGTCTGAGTCGGCTGCTGGGCCATTTGCCTTCAAGCATTCGTCCAGTTCTGTACCACCGTCAAGACGTTGCTGGCGATGAAATGGTCTCAAATGGAATTGTACCGACAATTCGTGCCTGCGATTCCTTGATCTACATCAAAAACCATTCATCGAAAGACTTCGGGCTCTCGCTTTGGCAAAAATTCGAACGTGATTACGCTCTTCGATGCGGCAAATCTGTGTTTGGATTCGATCACGAGTCAATGACCTTGACACGCGACGCGTCCAAGCCAGTTGAGCCATTCGTAGTCTCCTTGTCGTGCGACAATGACTCATTGTGTGAGTCCAAGACGCGACAGCTTATTGACTACCTAGTCTATGAGAGGAATTGTATTTTCCTAATGAACAATGAGGCCTCTGAGTTTGGGCAATCTGTCGAAGAGGAAGCGTCAACGTCCAAAGTCGTCGTGGTCGTCTTTAATCACCAGACTATGAGCCGCGATCTTGTTCGCCGAGCGATACTCACCATCCGGCGTACAGCAATAAAACGATCCAATCGCATTTGTGGGCTTATCGCAGACTTTGATCCCCTTGGCAAGCAGTGTTACGCTCACCCTGAAATTTATTATCTGAACATGACTTACGGCACCGATTTGATTGCAATGAGCGAAGTCGTGTCCCAGTTGAGTCACAACTTGCCGCTCAGATTTGATAGAGAGTTCCTGGCAGATTTTCTAAACGGCATCACTCCAGAAGAGTCGAAATCCTTGCCGGATGGAATTGACATCAATCGAGTCGATGACTTGATTGTGCGTTTGTACGGATTATTTTACTCCTCCCTTTGATACGACATGACAATAAAAGGGGTCAGGTCCATAACTGCACTCGCGACATCGCAATCTGGACTCTCGACATC
>JBKCTR010000647.1:0-10343 GCA_046318755.1 Planctomycetaceae bacterium | reverse complement strand
GTGTCCTTGCGGAGGTAGTGACCAAGATGGGGGTAAAACCGCCGGACAATTCTTCCTTTTTTTGAATGGTTGAAAAGAATCTGCTTTTGGCCTCGTTTCAGCACCAGGAAGTGCGGCCCAACACAGCGGACCGACCGCTGGTCAGTTGC
This sequence comes from Planctomycetaceae bacterium, assembly GCA_046318755.1. GTDB lineage: Bacteria > Planctomycetota > Planctomycetia > Planctomycetales > Planctomycetaceae > UBA10511. Next base: position 10,194 of record JBKCTR010000647.1, on the reverse strand, counting down.
ACCCTGCGGGATCGGCGGTCAGACTGTCGGCCTGACTCGTGCCGTCGAGCCCGCTGGGCTGGCAAACTCTCTGTCTTCGTCCCATTCTCCCACCACAGCCCCTCGGGGCGTGAACCTTCCCCGACGTGAAACCGCATCCCACCCCCCATCGACCGGCCTTTCACCACGATGCCGAGCCAGTCCGCCGCCGCCAAGGCTGGGAAATCGCCGTCTCGGGAGACCTCTCCGAGAAACAGTCGGATTTGGTTCACGAACTTCTCAAGCTGGAGCCCGGGAGTTGGGGGACACTCTATTTCGATTCTCCGGGTGGCAACGTCTATGCCGGGATCTCGCTGGCGAGCTTGATCCGCCTGCGACGCCTCAAGGCGACCGCCGTGGTCCTGGGAGAGTGCTCGTCGGCAGCCATTCTTCCCTTCGCCGCCTGCCCCGAACGGTATGTGCTTCCCTTCAGCACCCTCTTCTTCCACCCGGTGCGCTCGTCCAGCGAAGAGGATGTGCAGCTCGAAGAGGCGGCCGAGTGGGCCCGGCACTTTGCGATCATCGAAGAAGAGATGGACCAACTGCTGGCGAAGTTTTTTGGCCGGACCTATGACGAAGTGCGGGGCTGGAGCCGCCCGGGACGCTTCTTCACCGGGCGGGAAGTCGCCAACCTGGGGCTGGCCCGGCTGCTCGAGATGAATGGCAAAGACTTGCAGGAACAGATCGCCACCCTGCGCAAACAGTCTTCCGCCGCCACCAACCACGGCTGACCATTCTGTCCGTCATGGCCCCGTCACCCGCCCAGGGGTCGATCCCCCTCTCGGCCATCCGGTTCCGTCAGCGAAGGGGCAAAATGGGAGAGATTGGGCGAATGGGTCGCGAGTCGGCCAAGGGACCGGTTCCGTTTCCTCGGTGACGATTGTGGCTGCGGAGACCCGGTCCGGGTTGTTAGACTGATCCTGCTTCCGCCGCGCTGGTCCGTTCCCCTCCTGCCGCGCCCTCGCCATGACATCGCCGCTTTCCTGCGCCGGTCCCGCCTCCTTTCTGCCCCGCCGGGAATTCCTGTCGCTGGGTCTGCGGGGACTGGCCGGCCTCTCTTTGCCGGCCCTGTATCGCCTGCGCTCGCTGGCGGCTGCTGAACCCGCCCCCGCCGCAGAACCAACCGCCGTGATTCTGGTCTGGCTGATCGGCGGTGTCAGCCATCTCGAAACGTGGGATCCCAAGCCGCATTCCGGGTCCGAGTACCGGGGGCCGTACGATCCCATCGCCACGCGGTTACCCGGCGTGCACTTCAGCGAGTTGCTCCCCCGGCAAGCCCAACTGGCCGACCGGTTCACCATCCTGCGGTCGTTGGTCCACACGGGGTTCTGCCACCAGCAGGGGGCCCAACAACTGCTCACCGGGCATCCGGTGCGCGAATTGCGCAACAAGCCCGACGATCCCGACCTGTTCTCCATCGCCCACCTGCTGAGGTCCGATCCGTCGCGCGGGTTGCCGAATTACGTGGGGGTGAATCCGGTGCCGTATATCGGCTCGGCCTACCTCGGTCCGGCGTGGGAGCCATTCTCGGTGACGGGGGACCCGAACGATCCCAAGTTCGAGGTTCCCAATCTGGCCCTGCGTGATCCCGAGGTGGTGCGTCGCCTGGAGGGGCGGATTGACCTGCGGCGCGACTTCGACCGACTGCGGCGCGTTCGCGACCGGGCCGGCACGATGGACGCGCTCGACGCCTATGAAGCCCAGGCCTGGAACGTCTTGACCAGCCCGCAGTCGAAGCGGGCGTTTGACCTGTCTCAGGAAGATGAGGCCACGCGCGACCGCTACGGGCGCAACCAGTGGGGCCAGCAATGCCTGCTGGCCCGACGGCTGGTCGAGGCGGGGGTCGAACTGGTGACCACCACGCTGAATGGCCCCCTCTGCGGACGCGTTCAGAATTGGGACGATCACGCCGTCAACCACAACGTCTTCGAGATCATGAAACTCCGCGCGCCGCTGTTCGATCAGGCGGTTGCCGCCTTGATCGAAGACCTCTTCGCGCGGGGTCTCGACCGACGGGTGCTGGTGATTGTGACCGGGGAATTCGGCCGGACACCAAAGATCTCCTATGCCGCGAGCACTGGGGAAGGTCGCGGCAGCGCCTCCGCCGGCACCACGCAGCCGGGACGCGACCATTGGCCCAGCGCCACGTCGCTGATGTTCTGCGGCGGCGGCATTCCCCCTGGACAGGTGATTGGGGCCACCGATAGCCGGGGAGAACAGGTCATCGACCGGCGGGTGGGGGTCCACGACTTTCTGGCGACCGTGTATCGCCACCTGGGGATCGACGCGGGGCGGATTTCGTTCCTGAACCATTCGGGCCGGCCGATTCCCATTCTGCCGGAAGGCCGGCCCATTCCCGAAGTGACCCCTCGCGGGACCGGCAACGCGTGAGTGGCCCACCGGCTGAAGGTCGGAACCGACCCGCCCTGGTCTGTCAGCGGGCGACGCGCTGTGCCTTCGGCGCGGCATTGCCCCGTGGGCTGTCGGTGCGAACCAGGTCGATCAACTCCCGCACCTTGTCGAGGAACGCGGGGGTCGGTTCGACCAGCACCCGCACGAGGCTGGGCAGATACACCAGTTCAAGCCGCAGGGGCAGCCGGTTCTGCCATTGCTCGAGCGCCAGGCAATAGAGCCCCAGTTGCAGTCCGTACTTCCGCAGCGACACAGTGGCCGCCGTCTGCAGATTGAGGCTGCCCGCCGTCTTGTAATCGATCACCACCCAACCGTCGGGGGTGGGCCAGAGGGCGTCGATTTGACCGGCGATCAACGGGCCAGGAGCGTCGGCCGCGCTCGCCGACCCAGGCCACGGCAGCAGGAAGTCGACCTCGCGCAGATTGGCGGGCAACTCGGCCAACGGGGCGGCCAGCGGAGACTGCGGCCAGCGAGCGAGGCATTCCCGGGCCACCGCGACCACTGCTGCCGATGGCTCGGGTGTCCAGCCGACCAACACCCGGTCGAGCGTCTCCAGCGGCCGCGTGCCGGTCAGTTCCAACACCTTGTGCACGAGATGCCCCAAGGGTATGGCGTCCCCCTCGGGAACGCGCTGTGACGACGCGGCTGCCGGTCCCTCGTGCACGGTGACCCGGGCCAGCCCCGCGAGGTGATCGAGGTCGTCTCGCCCCAGGTCGCCCAGGCGTTGTTCGACCATTTGTTCCAGGAGCGACACACTCAGCCGGTCGTGGGCCGAGAGTCGGTCGACAAACGACCGCATCGACTCGGGGAGCGGGGCGGGGACCGCCTGCTCGACACTGGCCCGCAGTTGGCTCAACGGCAGGCGGCGTTGTTGGGCCGACTCGGCCGGAGATTCGACCTCGGGTCGGGTCTGGTGGACGTGGATCTCGGGGAGGTGCCGCGAATACTTCGCCAGAATCGAACCGGCGGCGCTGCCCGGAGCCATCCGGGGCTGCCCGGTCCGCAGGTCGAACCGTTCGTTCAGCAGCCGCAGCCAGGGATGTTCGATTTTCAGCCCCTTGGGCCCCTCGAGCAGAGTCCCCGAGAGAATCAGCAAGTCGGCCGCCCGGGTGGTGGCGACGTACAACAGGCGCTGGATCTCGGCCAGGGTCTCATCCTTTTCGAGTTCGGCATGGATCTGCCGTCCCAGATGGGGAAGTTTCTGTCCGAACTTCTTGGGAAGCTCCACCAGGGGGCCGAGGCGTTCATCCAGAAGGGCCGTCTCGCGGTCCCCCTGCACCTTGCGGTTCATGTCGGCCAGCACGACGACGGGAAACTCGAGTCCCTTCGACTGGTGGATGGTCATCACCCGCACGACGTTGCTGCTTTCGGGATGGGTGGCGGCGAGCGATTCGCGCGGTTCCTCGGTCACCGCCTCCTGCAGGTGACGGGCGAAGTCGGCCAGCGAGAACAGCCCCGCCTGGTCGAACCCGCGGGCCATGTCGATCAGCTTGCGCAGATTCGCGAGCTTCCGTTCTCCCAGAAATTCCCCCAGCAGCGCGGCGTCATACCCGGTGTCGTCGATGGCTTCGCGCAGCAACTCGGCCACCGAGGCGCGGGCGGCCCGTTGCCTCAGCCGGGCCAGCGTCTCCAACGCCTCGTGCACGCGTGCCGCGCTCCCCGGGTCGACCGGATCGGGATCGGGGGGAAGCGTGGCTGGTTGCCCGGCAGATTCTCCAGCCTCTGCGACAGGTTCGTCGGACTGCGGCTGGGGAACTCCCAGCCGACCGGCCCGGTGCGCCGCCAGCAGGTCATCGTCGGTCAGGGCGAAGAACGGGGAGCGCAGCACCCCCACCAGGGCCACATGATCGTCGGGTTCATGCAGCACCCGGCAGAGATTGACGATGTCGTGAATCTCCTGCTGGGCGAAGAACGCCTTGCCCCCGACCACGTAGTGATCGATGTTCCATTCGCGCAGGGCGTCTTCATACAACGGCACGTCGCTCATCGCGCGCAGCAAGATCACAATGTCGCGGGGCTGAGTGGTGCGCAGATGCCAGTCGCCCGAGGGGTCGCGCTCGCGAATCCGGGGAACATGGTCGGTCAGCAGTTGCCGCAACCGCCGGGCGATCCAGTCGGCCTCGATCTGCCGCCGCTCGCGGGCTTTGGGATCTGCTTCATCCGCCTCTGGCTCAGCGCTCTCGTCGCCCCTCCCGGTCACGAACAGGAACTCGATCGACGGCGCGGTGGAGATCTGCGGCGTCTGCGGCGTGAGCGGTTCGTACTCTCCCCCCAGGGCACCATCGCACAGCATGTTCACGAAGTGCAGCACGGCCGGCTGGCTGCGGAAATTCCCCGTGAGGGGCAACTGCCCCGCGCGGGGCAGATCTCCCCGCAGTTCACGAAAGACCTGGGGCTCGGCCCGACGGAACCGGTAAATCGACTGCTTGATGTCCCCCACCAGAAACAGCTTGCCGGTGGTCAGTTGGTCGCCGCACAACAGCCGCACAATCTCGGCCTGCAGCCGGTCGGTATCCTGGAATTCATCGACCATCAGCAGCGAGATGCCCGCGGCGGCGCGGGCGCGGACCGCCGGGTGGTCGCGCAGCAGGTTGCGGGCCCCGGTCAGTAGGTCGTCGAAATCGAGCCAACCCTCGTCGCGCTTGCGGCGGTCGTACTCGGTCCCCGCCCGGTCGACCACGCGCAGCGCCGCCAGGCTGATGCGGGCCGAGTCGAGGACGGCCCCCGTCTCGGGCGCGAGTTTCTCGGCCAGCTTGCGCAGGGCGTCGCGCACGTCTGAGAGGGCATCTTTCACCTCGTTGTAGATCTCTTCGCTCGGCCAGTCCTTTTTGCCCCCTCCTCCCTTCACCCCGGCCGCCTCGGCCAGCCGTAGGGCCTCGGCCCGTGCATCGCGCGCTCGGGCCAGCCGGGGCAGATCACTGCGCAAGGTCGCGCAGCGCTCGGCCATCACCGCGTGGGTCGACTGGTGCGCTGCGAGCAGTTCCAGCAGGAAGGTCACCTTGGCCGACTCGACAAACTCCTTGATCAACCTCGGGACCACCTCGGCGTTCCAGGTGCGTTCCCACAGTGCAGCCAACTGCTCGGCCGACATCTGCCGCCATTCATTCCCTTCCAGGCGGTACCGCTGGGGAACGAGGCTGGCCAACCGCTGGAGCGTTCCCTCCCAGGTGAAGGCCAGCACCAATGACAGGGCGTCGGGATCGCGGTCCACCACCAGGTCGTGCAGGGTCTGCACGAGGGAATTCCAGATGAACGCCGCCCCGGTGGTCTCGTCGAACAGCCGGGACTGCGGATCAATGCCCGACTCAACCGCATTCGAGCGCAGCAACTGCATGCAGAACGAGTGAATCGTGCTGATGCGGGCGGCATCGACGTCGCGCACCAGCCGCTGCCAGTGCTCGACCTGCGCCGGGGGGCAGTTGGCCAGGCGTTCGCGGCAGGTGCGGCGGACCCGCTCGCGCATCTCGCGGGCCGCCCGGTCGGTGAAGGTGATGGCCACCACCGACATCAGGTCGGCCGGAGGGGCGACGGCCACCTTGCGGCGTCCTGGGGCCGGCACCGGTTCGGGGGGGGCAATCTGCGCCAGAAACCGCTGCGTCAGGACAAAGGTCTTGCCGCAACCGGCTCCCGCCGACAGCGCCACCGAGACCCCGCGGGCCTCCATCGCCTGTTTCTGTTCCGCCGTGTATTCGGGCATCGAGCGTCTTCCAACCCTGGGGGGAGCCCGGACCGCGAGGTGTTCTCCGGCGAGATCCCAGACGGGCAACCCCGCGTCTCGACCGAGCTGGACATCACAATACCATTGCCGCCCCCCGGCAGGCAGTCTGTGACCAGCGCTGTCAGACGCGCGGCTTCGTCCCCTGCAACCAGCCGTTCATTTCTCGTCGCTCGCGGTCGACGCATCCCACCACCAGCGGCTGGGGTCGGCGGGAGCAGCAGGCAGGGCAGGCACCGGGCTGGTCTCGCGGAGCTCACCCGCCTGTCGCACCAGAGCTTCCGGGCGCAACTCGACCCCCCCGCTGACGGTGCAGATCCAGGCCCCTTTCGCTCCGGGGCGAACCTGGGCCAACGGGGCGGTCTGCCGGGGGATGGGCCCCCGCCACGTGGAAAGGCGAGCGGCATCCAGCAACCGGCCGGGGCGCCATCCGCCGTCGGTCGCCTTGACTGCCACGTTGTCGGCCGACTCGGCCCGGTTCCGCACAATCTCGGCGGCCAGGGCCAGTGCCAGCAGGTTCTGCAGCTCGGCGAAGATGGGGACCCGGGTCACCACGTCGGGGAGCAGCCGGGTTGCCAATTCGGCGAACTGCGTGGCCTCACGGGTGGCCGGGGCGGGTGGTTGGCCGTCGGCCAGCCGGCGGGCGGTCTGCACCTGCAACGGCTGAGGATCAATCCGCCAGGTTCGGCGGTCATCCGACGCGCGCAGCGCCCCTGGGGCGGGGGCGAACCACCAGCGCTGTTGGGGCAGTCGTCCCACCGCTCCGCGCTGTGTCAATAGATCGAGAGACGACTTCCAGGCGACAACCGGCGCGGGATCGTGCCCCAGGGCCAGCCGTTTGAGCCGGTAGTCGGCACTCACCAGTTTGTGGGCGAACTGGCTGTCGTGCGGAATGCCAAACAGGGTGACCGCATGTGGCCCAGCCGCCTCTTCCAACGCCCGCGCCAGGGGGCCCGCCCGCGCGGCATCGATTCGCCGATGTTGCTGCAGCAGGCGTTCGACGGCGGTCATCCCGGCGGGGGTGGGGTCGATGGAGCAGCCGATGAAGTCGTCGGTCTCGTGCTGGGGAACCGCGTACCGCAGCGCGACGACCAGATCGTCCAGTTCCAGCACGGGTCGGCCTGTCGAAGCGGCCACCGGTCGGCCCGTTTCGTCGGCCCGCCAGCCGCCGGCTGGTCCCACAAGCCAGACATCGTCCTCCTCGGGGGGGCAGAGCACCCAGTCGATCTGGTGCAGTCCCACCAGAAACCGCAGATCGCCGGGGAGTTCGTCGCACGCGAGGAGTCCCCCGGGTTCCGCCAGGCGGTCGAGTGCCGCCTCCAGCCGGCGCAACGAGACCACGCGCCGGGGGGATGCTTGCGCGGCCTCGGCGGGGGGCACCGGCAGTGCGTGGCGGGCCGTCTGGAGTTCGGCCTCACTCAACGGCTCGGCCAGCCGCACCTCCCCCCGGGCATCGAACGCGACCCCACCCACCTGACCTTGGGCCGGGGTGAGGGGCCCCAGGAATGCCCCCCCCACACCCAGGCACAGCCCAAGCCACACACCCTGCCACCATCGCCCCCATCGCCCACCCCAACCCAACCGCTGGTCGGCCAGAGGGCGCCTCACAGAGAGCCGAGGACCGAACATGGAATCACCCCACCAGAAAAAGGGGAAACAGTCGCGCTGGAAAGAGGATAACAGATTGCCAGTGTGGTGGTGGGAGAGCCGTTGCGGAAACCTGCTCCGGAACGGTGCGGCGGCGGTGACGGTTGGGAGTCACCCGACCTGCGAACTTCACACCCGGGTTCGCGACACAGAGCGTTCCGCGAACCAGAACTGGCGATCACACACCACCAACCGCAAGGTCCGCGGCACCGGGTGGAGGGTGGGGGGCTTGGTCCGACGATGGCAGGGACCCGCGGGGCACACCACGGGCACAGGTTGGAAACGGTTGCTGCGAAGCGGAGGCGACCCGATGGGGTGGGATCTGACCTTGGGCGGCACGAGCGACGGGCAACCGGTTGACCTCCCTAGCACTCCAGGGCGTAGTGCCGGAGGAGTTCGTCGAGACCGGCGTGCAGCCGGCTGCGGGGGAGCACCTCGTGGCAGCCCGCTTGCCGGGCCTCGTCGAGCAGGGCGGTGGCGACATGCGAACCGAACGCCACCACGGGGATCTGCCGGCTCGTTTGGAACTGCTCCACGAGCGCTGGCAGACCGGTCATTCCCGGTTGCAGATCGACCAACACCAGGCGCAGGCGGGGGGCGTCGATCTCGAGTCCCCGCGCGGGATGGGGGGCCGAGAGAAATCGCAGGCCACTGGCCGCCGCCGCTCCCGCGATGCGTGACTCGATCATCAGGTCGCGTGTCACCAGCATTACGGCGGCCGCGTTGGGATCGACGGGGGACGAAGAACCGCCACCAAGAGACAGGGGAATCATGCGGAATCTCAACCGGGAAAATGCAGGTCGTGACACTCTTGGGCCAGCACACCGTGGCACCCTTGCCAACTCGGCCAACGACCGACGACAGCAGGTCTTGGCTTGGTCAGACAGAGGCGGACAGAGGGACAAGCTCAACCGGGTTTCGCTGGGGGGGATGACATCGGCAACGACGTATCCCACGGCCCCGGGAAGTGACGAGGAACTGTCTGTGGCACGGGTGTCTGGGGTTGGCCAGGGAGTTGCCTGTGGGCTACCTGGGGGGTTGCCCCCGAGGCCGACAGGCGAATTGTAGAGGTGGTCGACCAACCACGGAACCGGCCCTACGAGCCCAGCCCCCGGACCAGCACACCCCCGAAGCAGCGCTCGGTCCCGGAGGGGGTATCAACCAGCAGGGCCCCGGAGTCGTCGATACCGAGGCAAAGCCCCGAGATGGTGCGGTCCCCCGCCTGCAGCGAGACCTGCCGTCCCGCCAGAGGACAGCGCTGCCGCCACCCCTCGGGGAGCAGGGGATCGTCTTGGGCCAGTCCCTGGGCCAACTCGGTGAATTCGCGCATCCAACCGCACAGCAGCTTCAAGCGATCGACCGTCGGGTGGCTTCCCGGACGGGGGGAAACAGGAAAGAAAGGGCCACCCATAAGGTCCACCAGTGAGCAGGCGGTCTCCCGCAGTTCCGGGGGGGCGTCGCGCAGGGAGTTGTTCACGTTGACCCCCATCCCCAGCACCAGCCGGGGAGTGCTGGCCGAACCGGGAACGGTCTCGATGAGAATCCCCGCCAACTTGCGGCCCGCCACATGCACGTCATTGGGCCACTTGAGTTGGGCGGTGGCTCCGGGCAGCAACCGGTCGAGTTCGTGGCACAGCCCGAGGGCCGCCACCAGAGAAAGGCGGGGCCAGTGGGCGGGGGTGAGTGCGGGGACGTCGGGGCCGAGGAAATCCTGCGTCGGGTCGAGCACCAGCGAGAAGGTGAGGGCCCCCTCGGTCGACCACCAGCGGTTCCCCCCCCGTCCGCGTCCGGCGGACTGCCGGTCGGCACCGACCAGGATGGGGGTCGGCAGGTCGTTGGTGTTGGCCAATTCGAGGGCCCGGGTGTTGGTCGAGCCAATTTCGGCATGCCATTCGACATGGGCGAACAGCCCCGAACGGCGCAGGTCTTCAAGATCAATCACGAACCAGAGAGTCTCCAGCGAAGGCCCGGAAGGCCAGGCCCCAGGGGGCGGCCGAGCCGGTTGAATAGAACGATCATTCCACTTCTGTGGAATCTGCCGCGGTGGGCAATTCGAGGCTGCGCCAGCAGTACCAACTGGCGATGGTGGCGTAGGGGCGCCAGGGGGTGGCGAGTTGCTGGGCGGTTTGGCGGTCGGGCAACTGGGGCAGCCCGTGCAGTCGTGCGAGTGCCGAGCGAATGCCGAAGTCGTCGTGGGGGAACACGTCGGGCCGACCGAGCGAGAACATCAGAAACATCTGGGCCGTCCAGACACCAATCCCCCGCACCTGCACCAACTCGGCAATCACCTGCTCGTCGGTCAGGCGGGCCATGCGGGAGAGTCGCACCTCACCGGCGGCCACCCGGCTGGCCAGGTCGTGCAGCGAGCGGGCCTTCTGGGGCGAAACCCCCACCGTGCGAAG
>JBKCTR010000646.1:0-11840 GCA_046318755.1 Planctomycetaceae bacterium | reverse complement strand
ATTGTGGTCCCCTCGACGAATCACCGCCCCGATGCGTTCGACGAAGGAGTGTTCGAGCTGCGGGCGGTGGATGGGTCCCGGATTTTGTGGGGACATTCCCCAGACAGTGACCACCCCGGATCACTTCCGACCCCGACCCGCCTTCAGAGACTCCGTGATTATAACCGGCAGCTCGGCCCCTTCGGAGACAATCACGGAGCCCACCTGATCGACCTGCGTCCTCTTGGTGAAATCTCTCGCAGGCCACTCAGCCTCGCCCCCAAAGCGCGGGCGAATGGCCCAACCTAAGTCATCAATCACTGCCGGCGAGGGGCGGATGAGCGATCCGCAGCCCCCCCCCTTAGCCAGACGCCCCTCGATTCTGGTCCGCATCGCGAGCGGCCCGCGTTCCCGGTGATTTTCGGGAGTCTTATTCACGCAGTTCAGAAAGGCGGCGCGGTTGTCTGCCCACAGCCTGCCAAGCTACGATTGCGAGACTGTGCATCTGTCGGAGACGGTCTCACTGGAGTTCCGCCTCCTGCTCCTCTGAGGTCTTCTCATGTCTGCCCAGACCGTCTGCTCCGCCTTGGTCCTTCTGATTGCCTGCGGGCAGCCCTGTTGGTCCGCGGCGATCGATTTTCAGCGTGATATTCAGCCAATTCTTGCTGGTCACTGCACACAATGCCACGGGGTTGACGCCAAGGAACGGAAGGGAGGACTGCGGCTTGATGAAAGAGCGTCTGTTCTCCGCGGGGGCGACTCGGGTGAGCCCGCTCTGGTCCCGGGCCAGCCTATGGCGAGTGAACTGGTGCGGAGGATCCTGACGGACGATCCCGGTGAGCAGATGCCACCGCCGTCCGCCAAGACCCCGTTGAACAGTCGGCAGATTGAGCTGCTGCAACAGTGGATCGCGGAAGGAGCCGTTTACGATGGACACTGGGCGTTTCAACCACCCCGCAAGCCGTCGGTTCCCCCGGGGGCAACGCACCCGATTGACGCCTTCATCGCGAGGCGCCTGTCGGAGACGGGACTGACCGCCAATGGCCCCGCCTCCGCCGCGGCCCTCTGTCGACGAGTCTACCTCGACCTCACCGGCCTACCCCCCTCACCCGAAGATTTGGTCGAGTTTGAGCGCGTCGGACTGCGGAGCACCATCACCAAACTGTTGGGCAGCGAGCGGTTTGGAGAGAAGTGGGCGCGTCACTGGCTCGACGCCGCCCGATACTCAGACACCAACGGCTATGAGAAGGATCTGCAGCGCGAACAGTGGATCTGGCGCGACTGGGTGATCGAGGCCTTCAATCGTGACATGCCCTACGACCAGTTCCTGATTGAGCAGATCGCCGGTGACCTCCTTCCGAATGCCACCCCGTCCCAGATCATCGCCACAGGCCTGCTCCGGAACAGCATGCTCAACGAGGAGGGTGCGATTGTGCCGGAGCAGTTCCGGATGGTGGAAATGTTCGACCGGATTGACTGTTTGGGCAAGGCCGTCATGGGGCTTTCGACGCAATGTGCGCAGTGCCATTCGCACAAGTTCGATCCCCTGACACAGACCGAGTACTATGGACTCTTTGCATTTCTGAACGACACCTACGAGGCGCAGTCGTGGGTTTACACCCCGGAGCAACACCGGCAGATCGAGGAAATCCAGACGAAGATTGAGGCGGCGGAGGAACGTTGGCGTGCTGCCCGCCCGAACTGGATTGCCGAATTGGCCACCTGGTCGCAGAAGGTGATTGAGTCCCAGGCCTCCTGGGAACCACTCGAAGCGATCGAAATGGGTTCCATCAGCGGGTTGAACCATCCAACTCAGGAGCGTGATCGGTCCTTCCTGATGAAGGGCCACACCAGTAGCGATGTCTTTTTTGTGGGCACCCCCACTCTCGAGGGGATCACGGGATTGCGTCTCGAAGTCTTGAACCACAGGGACTTGCCGCAGAACGGTCCCGGTCGGACCCGACAGGGATCCTGGACGATCCAGGAATTGGAGGTTCTGGTGCGCCGCCCGGGAAACGAGAACTTTGAGAAGCTGAAGCTGGTACGGCCCACCGCCGATTTTTCCGAGCCCGAGCAAAAGCAGGGGAATGGCAAAAACATACGGGGGCTGGTCGCGCTGCTGATCGATGGCTCGGATGAAACCGTGTGGGCGGCCGATCGGGGACCGGGGCTGAGAAATCAGCCCTCGGTGGCGGTTGTTCAGTTCGAACAACCTCTGAACTACCCTCCCGGAACTCAATTCAAGGTCGCCCTGCGAATGGGCGAGATGCCGGGCTGTGCGAGGATCAGTCTCACGAGCAGCCCCGATCCCAAGGCGATTCCTGTGGATCACCAGGTCGTGCTGGCGCTTTCGAAAGAGGTCTCTCAACGATCGGCCGAGGAACGCACCGCGATCTTCACCGGCTGGCGGAAATCGGTTCCCGAGGCACAGCCCATCACCGATGAGATTGCGACACTCTGGAAGTCTCTTCCTCAAGCGGCGACTACGGTCCTGCACCTCGCGGATCGGGATCCCGCTGATCGGCGCCCCACCCATCTCCTGGACCGAGGCAACTGGGATCAGCCGCGCGAACTTGTGGAAGCCCACGTCCCCGCTGCATTTCACCCGCTCCCGACAGATGCCCCCCGCAATCGCCTCTCTTTCGCGCGCTGGCTCGCCGATCCCAAATCTCCATTCACGGCCCGAGTCGCGGTGAATCGCGTTTGGCAGGCGATGTTTGGCAGCGGACTGGTTGAAACCGCCGAGGACTTCGGAACGCGATCCGCTTATCCCGAACATCGCGAACTGCTCGACTGGCTGGCGGTCGAATTCATGGAGCGGGGCTGGAGCCATAAGCAACTCCTCGAGTTGATCATGACCAGCGAGACATACCAACGGGATTCAGCGGCCACGGAGGAATCACTCCAGCGAGATCCCCGGAATGTGTTTCTGGGGCGAGGACCTCGCTTTCGGGCCGAAGCCGAAGTGGTACGCGACATCGCCCTGACTGTCTCAGGTTTGATCCACCATCGCTTCGGCGGCCCGGGCGTGATTCCCCCGGTCCCTCAAAATGTGTTGGACTACAATTATGTGTACCCTTCATTCTGGAAGCCCGCCGAGGGCCCCGAGCGATACCGGCGAACGGTCTACGGTTTCCGCAAGAGATCAATGCCCGATCCAGTGATGTCGAATTTTGATGCCCCCAACGGAGACTTCGCCTGTGCCCGAAGGGTGCGGTCCAACACTCCGCTGGCGGCCCTCACGGGGTTGAATGAGACCATCTTCGTCGAGGCGGCCCGGGGCTTGGCTCTGCGGATCGTGCGGGAGGCGGGCCCCTCGGACGATGAACGCATTGACCGCGCGTGGCGACTGTGCACGCTCCGCTCTCCCACTGCGGCGGAACGTCAGGCACTGGAACAATTGCTGGCATCCCGTCGCCGCAAACTGGCGGAAGGTTGGCTGAATGCCCGTGAAATCATCACGGGCAATCCGGCCCAGCTCCCCTCTCTGCCGCCCGACGTCACTCCCCAGGATGCAGCCGCCTGGACACTTGTGTCGCGAGTCCTGCTCAACCTCGACGAAACCATCTCGAAGAACTGAGGCTTGTATGTCCGACGAATTCCAGAATCTGCACGCCCAACTTCTTCGCCGTCGCTGGTTCCTGCGTGATTGCGGTGTGGGACTGGCCACATTGGCGGCTCGCTCGCTGCTCGCTTCCGAAACAGAGAAACCAGCTGCCAATCCCCTGGCACCTCAGGCTCCCCACCACCCCCCCCGTGCCAAACGGGTCATCTACATATTCCAGGCGGGGGCCCCCAGTCACCTGGAACTGTTTGACTACAAACCAGAGCTGGCCAAACGCAATGGCCAACTTCCCCCCGCCGATCTGCTCAAGGGGTACCGGGCCGCCTTCATTAATCCCAATTCCGCACTTTTGGGACCCAAGTTTTCATTTGCAAAACATGGGCAGTGCGGCATGGAGCTGAGCGAGGTGCTGCCCCACACCGCCAAGATCGCTGATGAGCTTTGCCTGATCCGAACCATGCAGACCGAAGCGGTCAATCATGCCCCGGCTCAGATCATGATGAACTCCGGGTCGCAGCAGTTTGGTCGCCCCAGCTTTGGTTCCTGGACACTCTATGGATTGGGAAGTGAAGCTGCCGATCTGCCAGGCTATGTGGTTCTGACCAGCGCCAAAGGGACCAGTGGCGGGGCGAGCAACTACGGCTGCGGATTTCTCCCGACGACCTACGGGGGAATCCCCTTCCGCAGCACGGGTGATCCTGTCCTCTATCTGTCGAATCCACCAGGCATTGATCAAGAGACGCAGCGTGAGTCGATCGACACCCTTCGCCATCTCAACGATCTGGCCCTGCAACAGGTCCGCGATCCGGAAATCGCCTCGCGGGTGCAGAGCTATGAGATGGCCTATCGCCTGCAGAGCAGTGCCCCGGAACTGATGGACCTGAGGCAGGAAACCTCGGGGACCCTGGAACGCTACGGCATCAAGAACCCGCAGGAAGCCAATTTCGCGCGGAACTGCCTGCTGGCCAGACGGCTGGTCGAGCGTGGAGTCCGCTTTGTGCAGTTGTTCCACGAGGCTTGGGACCAGCATGGGAATCTGACGGCGGGAGTCCGCCAGAATTCCCTGGATACCGATCAAGCCAGCGCTGCCTTGATTCTTGATCTGAAGGAGCGCGGTCTCCTGAATGACACGATTGTGATTTGGGGGGGCGAATTTGGCCGCACCCCCATGGTTCAGGGTGGTAATGACGGTCGTGACCATCACAACCGTTGCTTCAGCCTGTGGCTGGCCGGTGGCGGAATCAAGGCTGGATACACCCACGGAACCACCGATGAGCTGGGATTCCAGGTCACCAGTGATCCCGTGCAAGTTCATGATCTGCACGCCACGCTACTCCACCTCCTCGGGTTCGACCACACCCGGCTGACCTATCGGTTTCAGGGGCGGGACTACCGACTCACCGACATTCACGGCAACCTGGTCGAGGGAATTCTGGCCTGACCGAATTCGTCAGACCGGTCGACACGGAATTCGTCGGATCGGGCAGGACCCTGAGTTCGCGATGCGAATCCGGGTCGTTTCTTTTGGGTGGTTTGTTTTGGCCGAACCTAGAAATCAATCTGGGTTCGCAGTCCGTAGATGTTGGTGATTGAGTCTTTGTGGACCGGGTTGTCGAGGAACGCCCGAATGTAATTGAACTGCACCTTCGCGTAGGCATTCAGGTACCAATTCAACCCCAGCGTCATGTTGTTCAACCGCCCTCCCTGGATGTCTTTATCGTTGAGATCGATGTAAGACCATCGTCCGGCCACCTCCCAGGCCCCGAACCCGAGTTCCTGATCTTCACAACGATAGGCGATGGGACGCTGCGGTTTGACGCGATCGATGGCCCCCAGCTTCTTCAGATAGGGGCGATGCTCGCCGGTCAGGAAGTAACCCACCTGTCCATAAATGCTGGGAAGCACGGCCGATAGGCCGTTGCCCCGAGTGGCCATCATCATCATCCACTCGGACTGAACCGACAGTGGACCGTCGACCCACAAAAACTCCGTCCCGGCGAGATTGTAGTGATTCACCTCAAAGGCCTTGGTGTCGACAAAAAACGGAACCCCGTCGAACGGCCCGGGAATCGCCTGCCCTGAGGTCCCCAGGGGAAGGTCGCCTTGCTGGGCCCCGACGAAGTATTCCGGAATGGTTCGAAATCGGGCCAGACGGAATCCAGGAGCCACGTAGTTATAGGCCGTTCCCAGATGCAGGTAGTTTTTCCCCTCGTTCTCGAACCAAGGGAGCCACGTCACACGCCCCACTCCGGCATATCCGCCACGGTCGGCGAGGAAACCTCCATATTGGTCTTGGCCTGGCCGGTACACCGAAGCGGCCCAGGTCATTGTTTCGTCTTCATTCCAGTCGTAGAACCCGACCGCCAAATGACGGAATGGAGTGAAAGCCTGGAATCCCAGTGATCGTTCGGCGAACGTCGTGTATCGGAAGCTCGACACGACTTCCAACGAGAATGGCTGCTTCCACTGCCCCACCCGGACGTTGCCCAACACCGGAACCTGGGTCGCTTCCCACCAGAGATCGGTGAAGGTCGGCCGCCCGGGATATGCGAAGTCGAACTGCACGAAATAGTTCATCGACTCGGCCACCGAACCATTGGCCGACAGCCGGGCCCGGCGAAAATCGGCCCCATCCTGCAGATTCCCCACGGAGCGACGGCTTGCCTCGTCCTGGCCAAACCAACCACTGTCTGCCTGGAAGACCCCGTGAATCTCGACGCTGGGATAGTTCTTCGTGGTCAATTTTTTCTGGAGATCCTCGAACTTCCCTTCAAGCGATTTGATGGCACTCGACGGAGATGCCTCTTGCCCTTCCGATTTTTTTACGCCAACCGTCGACCCGGGCTGCGACTGCAGTTCAGAGATCGACCGTTCGGCTCGTTCCAATCGTTCCAGGATTCCGGGAGCCTCAGCCGCATCGACCGGATCTGACTCACCGGGTTCGAAGGGTTGCGCCAAATCCGGCGCCTCTTCGATCCAATCGACTTCAGGGGGCAGCGGAACAGGCTCCTGGGCCATCCCCGGAGTCTTAAACCCAATCATCGAGATTCCAATCAGCAGCCAATACCACGCGCCCATAGACAGCCAGCGGATTCGCTTGGACATGAAACACCTCAGAAACCTGGGGGGCTGCGGGGAGAAATCAGGCGCAGAGTTCCCAGACGCCAACACAAAGACTGTGTTGAGCGATAACCGAGAGACTCAAGTGGGAGGAAGGAAGGGGCTGCGATGCGACGTTCGGAGTCCGCAGACCAGTCGAACGAGGATGTTCGGAAAGGAGTTGTGACCGTCATGGAAAGACAGTGCGAAGGATGGCGGTGTATCGCAGATTGCGAGTGGCAGTCAATTCGTGCCCTGCGCGTTTCCTGGGCACCTTCAGACCGCTCGACCGGTTGCAGCAAACCGGAAGGCGTACTTATGTATACATTTTGGGGTGAGAGCACCTGCCCGACCGATCCCAGCGTGGCGACGAATTGAACCCGGACCGCCAATCCTGTGTCATTGGCAAGAGCCTTGGACGTAAACTGAGGCGTTGCCGGGATCACCCCGAGCACTCTCCCCTCTCCAGGGCTCTTCTTGGCCGAATTCCGCATGAACACTTCTCAACTGAAGAAGCTTGGCGTTCCCGAAATCTGCATCCCGCAAGCGATCCAGGGGATCCAATCGATCGCCCAAACTGGATCACTACGAGGCGCCCCGTTGAAGGAGTTCATCCGGAAGGTCGTCGCGGCCCCCTCCGAACATGTGGAAGATCCTCACTTTGGCCAACTCGCCCGGGAGTTGCTTATTGAGCAAGCGTTCACACCGCCCGAGCCCGCCCAGTACCAGACCTGGGGGAATGAGATTGACGTTGCCGCACATGCGCAGATGCGGCAATCGTGCGCGGTTCCAGTCTCCCGCCGGGGTGCCCTGATGCCAGACGCTCATGTCGGATATGGCCTTCCCATCGGCGGCGTGCTGGCCTGCGAAAACGCCGTCATTCCCTACGCTGTTGGTGTGGACATTGCCTGTCGGATGAAACTCTCGGTGTTCGATCTGCCGCCGGCCGCGCTCGACAAGCAGTTCGACACATTCCAGCTGGCCCTGGAACAGGGGACCCGATTTGGGGTGGGCGGAGAGCACGAACGACGCCAGGAACACGCGGTGTTTGACCTGGATTGGACGGTGAGTCGGGTCACCCGAGAGAACAAGGACAAGGCCTGGAGACAACTGGGAACTTCGGGGTCGGGAAATCACTTCGTGGAGTTCGGTGAACTCACACTTTCCGAACCCGCGGCCGATCTTGGGTTGGCGGCGGGGACGTATGTCGCTCTCCTGAGTCATTCCGGAAGCCGGGGAACCGGAGCCGCCGTGTGCAGCACCTATTCCGCGATCGCCCAAGCCAGGCTCTCGAAGCGATATTCCGAGTTTGGCCGGCTCGCCTGGCTTGATCTCGGGTCTGAAGCGGGACAGGAATATTGGGCGGCCATGAATCTCATGGGAGAGTACGCGGCAGCGAATCACGATGTGATTCACCGATTGGTGGGGAAGCTGATTGGATCTCAGAAAATTGCTGGTGTCGAAAACCATCACAACTTCGCCTGGAAGGAAATTCATGATGGTCGGGAAATGATTGTACACCGCAAGGGGGCCACCCCCGCAGGGCTGGGTGTGCTGGGAGTCATTCCCGGCTCGATGGCCGACCCAGGCTACGTGGTTCGCGGCCGGGGGAACGAGGCCAGCCTGCGGTCGGCGTCTCATGGCGCGGGTCGAGCCATGTCGCGCACCAAGGCGAAAGACACCTATACTTGGAGGGCCGTCCAGAACGACCTCAAGAAGCGGGGAATCACTGTGCTTTCTGCGGGAGCGGATGAAGTCCCCTACGCCTACAAGAGGATTGATGCAGTCATGGCGCAGCAACAGGATCTGGTGGAGATTGTTGCCCGCTTCGACCCCAAGATCGTCAAGATGTGCGGTGATGGCAGTGCCGCGGAAGACTGAGGGGGTCAGTGAAGCCGGCTGGCCCAATTGTCCCGGCCGGTGACTGCTGTCAGTCGCACATTTCCGGATACAATGAGAGCGCCGAGAATCAACTTCCCATTTCCTTGTGCTGGAGAGGCGACGTGCCCCGTTCCCATCGTGCGTTGGTTTCCATGTCAGGCTTGGGTCTGTGCCTGACGACACTGCTCTTGGGCTCGACCCTACTGAAATCGACCCAGGCTCAACCACCAGCCACTCCCCGGCTGACCAAGTGGGAATACAAGATCGTGAGGGCCACCGAAGACATCTTGAACCAGCATGGAGAAGAGGGCTGGGAGGTCGTGTCGGGCCTGAGTGATGTGAAGGGGCAGAGCGCGGGGATGCGGGCGATCAACACGATCGAGCGGGCCATCCTCAAGCGTCCCAAGTCCAATCCATGACGGGCAGCCCACTTCAGCAAAAAGCCGTCCGACCATGACCGTCTGGTATCTGGAGCAGCGGGGGCCATCACATGCCGGGGATGTTCCCAGCGGCAGAGCTCACGAAGGTCCCCCCTTTCGGATCGAACGCGTTGTTGAACCGGCGCTTCCCCACTATCGCTGGCTCTTCAACAGGGTGGGGCAGCCTTGGAACTGGTTCTCACGCAATCAGATGAACGATCTCGCACTCGCCGAGATTGTTCATGACCCCCGAGTGGAGATACTGCATCTCAAGTACGGAGACGCCGTTGTGGGCTTCGCGGAACTGGACCGCCGCGTGGAGACAGAGGTCGAGCTGAAGTTTTTCGGGCTGTTTCCTGATTGGACGGGCTGCGGGCTGGGGCGTCCGTTATTGTCGCTGGTGTTGAATCACGCTTGGTCAACACAGCCCCAACGCGTCTGGCTGCACACCTGCTCGGAAGATCATCCGGCCGCACTGAGACTCTATTTGTCGCTGGGATTCGCCATCTTCGACCAACAGACCTGACACTGGTCGATTGAGACTTGAACAACTCCAAGTCTTGCGAATCTCCACGTGCTGGATCGGAGAACAATTCAACCAGACCAACGCCATTGGGAGACGCTCTGCGAAGCGTCCCCTGACCCAGCCTCGCAGAGCATCATCTGGCGAAGGAAATGGGCTCTGGCCGCGGTCAGCGGTCGATCTCACCCATCACAATGTCGAGCGAGCCCACAATCGCGGGAATATCGGCAATCAGGCAGCCCGCACAGAGCGGTTCAGTGACGGAAAGATTGCAAAACGAAGAGCTCTTGGCGCGTGCCCGCCACGGCAGGTTGCTATCGTTTCCAATCAAATAGAAGCCCATCTGCCCACGAGGGCATTCCGTCTCCAGATACACCTCCTTTTTCGGCAGTTTCTGGGCTTGCTTGAATGGAATGCGATGCTCTCCCGCCGCTGTGGGGTACTTTTGCATCGCCTGTCGAACCAACCGAATCGACTGCACGACCTCCATCATCCGCACGTAGAACCGACACCAGTTATCGCCCAACATGCACTCTGGAGGCGCACTGGAGAACGGTGCCACAGGCACTTCAAACTGATAGCCTTGGTACATCCGGGTATAGATCTGCTCCCCATCGCGGCGCAGATCATGATCCACTCCGCTTCCGCGAAGCACAGGGCCAGTGCAACCGTAGGAGATTGCCATCTCCCGATCCATGACGCCCAGACCGGCCGTTCGCTTGATGAAAATCTGGTTGGTCGTCAGCAGGGTGTGATACTCCGGGATCCGCTTCTCAAGCCAATCGAGGAAGAGAGAGCACGCTTCGATCCAGGACAACTGCAGATTGCTCGGCTTGCCGGTCAATGCGGCCAAACCAGGCGGAATGGTGATCTTCGCCGGGAGGTCGTGGGTCACTCCGCCGGGAACAATGTACGAGTAGGTCAACCGGGCTCCGCACACCTCTTCGAACAGATAGAGAATGATCTCTCGTTCTCGAAATGCGTAGAGAAACGGGCTGAAGGTCCCCAAATCCAGACCGTAGGCTCCCATTCCGACCAGGTGACTGGCAATTCGGCCCATCTCACCGATCAAGACCCTCAACACCATCGCCTTCTCGGGAACTTCCATCCCCATCAGCTTCTCAGCCGCCAGAGACAGCCCCAGATTCATGTTCATTCCCGCCAGATAATCCATCCGGTCGGTATAGGGAATCCACTGAGGGAGCGAGAGATTTTCCCCGATTTTCTCCGCACAGCGGTGAAGATAACCCAGGTGAGGGATGACTTGGCTGACAACCTCACCATCTGTTCTCAACAACAGCCGCAAGACCCCGTGCGTACTGGGATGCTGGGGACCCATGTTGACGAGCATCTCATCGGTGCGTACGTCAAACTCAACGATGCGGGGATCTTCCAGATGCAGGGCCATTGGGGAACTCGGTTCAAAAGTGGAGAATCAGTGAGCCACGAAGAGCGGTGGCAGTGACATCACTTGGCACGAATGCCGTGGTACTCCAGAGGAAACTCATAGTCACGCCGCAGGGGATGACCAACCCAGTCTTCAGAACACAGAATGCGGCGCAAATCGGGGTGGCCGACGAAATTCACCCCGACAAGATCAAACGCCTCGCGTTCGTGCCAATCGGCCACTCCCCAGATGCCAGAGACAGTGGGAATCTGAGGCAACTCTCCGGAAACCCCTCCCTGCCACCGCGGAAGCCGAACCTTCACGACCAGGCTATGTTTCAGCGAGTAGCTGTACAGGTGATAGACGATTTCAATCCGAGGATCACCCAGCTTCGCCTGCTTTTTCGGATCGGCATCGAACCAATCGGTGGCACAGAGGTTGTTCAACGAGTCGAACAACAGCCCGGAGTCGGTCTTGAGAAAGTCACAGATCTCGGCAATTGAGTCCGGAGCGACTTCGATCCAAGGATCGATGTTTTCGGCGTTGCCCCCTGTGATCCGGTCACCAAACCGGTTGACCAATCGAGCCTGAATGTCCTGGAAATTCATCTCAACACACTCTCGAAGAAAATGACCAGCGCATCGGAAATCGCAGCAACAGTCAAACGACCGTCTCAACGGAACGGGGCAGCGTTTCGGAACCTGCCGGAGAACGGACCGGGCGGATGCGCCGAGCACTCGTCACAGCCCTCACCCAATCGAGATCACCACGTTTCCACACATAGGCGAAGGCGACCAACAGAATGCTGAAGAAAATCAGAATGTCCGCGAGACCCGTCCAGGCCAGTGTGGCCGCTGCCTCGACACTGACGACATTCTCGACCTCCAAAGAGCCAGGAGCCACGTTCAGCAGTCGCTCACTCAAATGAGCCCGTGCAGGAGCACTGACACGAGGATCCATCAGAGCGGTCGCACCACCATAAATTGT
>JBKCTR010000645.1:0-6851 GCA_046318755.1 Planctomycetaceae bacterium | reverse complement strand
AACAGGGGGTCAAATCGACAGGTGTGCAGCGACAGTGTAGTCGCCTTGGTAGGGAAAGGGTAGCAGATGAATTTGGGGTGTGCCAAGCGGGGGGGAGGGGCAACCGGCCCCTCGGAGCCTCTGGACAAGTCGAACCGAACGCTGTCCAACGTCTCGTGCCGCTCCGTCGGTCGAGTGTCGGTGGGGATCCGGCAGTGATGCGATGGCGAATTGCCCCGGCTCCTGAGAGAACGTGAGTGAACAGCGAATGCCGCACGATTGACGGTGCCAAACCCCCTTGCAAGACTTGCTCTCCGTGGATTTCCCACTCGCGTTTCCGCCTCATTGCAGTTCGATGGCGTTCGCATTTCTCGACAAAACTCTGACTCGTATCGCCGAGCTCATTCAAGAACAGCGGTTCGAAGAACTCGAGATCCACGATCTGGAAATCAAACTGGTCCCCCCACGCGGAGCTGACTGGAAGACGCTCTATCAGTCAATTTCGGCGTTTCTGAACACCTCGGGTGGAATTGTGCTCTTGGGGATCAAGGAGGAAGGAACGGGGCCTAAACGGCGTTATGTCTTTCAGGGCTGGAACCCGCATGCAGAGGGCAAACTGCGTCAACTTCCCAATCTCTTCACAGATTCCGAGGGAAAGCCGCTGGACCTGACAACAGCTTTCCCACCACCGGAAATTCGCCCTTTCCTGGAAGGGCAGGTTGCGATGCAGCCAGTTGTCGAACTCCCCGAAGAACTGAAATACGCTTTTCTGGAGGGGCGTGCTTACAAACGTGTCGCGACCAGCGACGTCCTCGTGAATGCAGGAGACATCGCTCGACAAGAGCGCCGTCGTCAGGAGGCACAACACGCCCAGGAGCTGGAGCCGGTGGCCGGGACCACCCTGGGGAACTTCCATCTGGACACGCTGAATGAGTTCATCCGGCAACTGAACCAGGTGGTTCCCACCGAAACTTGGAAGCCCGACCTGGCGGCGGCGGTCTCGTTCTTGGAACGCCAACGATTTCTGGTCAACGGCACCGCCACGATCCTGGGACTCCTGGTCTGCGGCCAGCATCCTTCCGATCATTTGGGGCTGCGTTGTCAGGTTCATGGATTTGTGGATGTGCCGCATGAAATCGCCCGCGACAAGCAGATCCTGATCGATAACATTCTCCCGTTGATGGAGAACACGTGGCGTTACGTGCTGCGAAACATCCATGTCGGTGTTTCCCTGGAACACGGGGGGACTCCTCTGCCGCAATACCCGGATGCCCTGCTGCGCGAAACCATCAACAATGCCTTGGCCCACCGCGACTATTCCATCAACAAACAAGTGCTGGTGACCATTCGCCCGGGGGAATCGCTCTCGATCGAGAATCCGGGCACGTTTCCGCGAGACATGCGGATCGAGTCTTCCCGGTCCGAGGTTCCCGTGCTGTGCCTGCTCCCGGAAGCCCATCCCCGCAACCCCAAACTCGCCGACATTCTCAGTCGCTATCGCAAGTGGGAAGGACTCGGGATTGGAATGGCCACCCTGGTCGATCTCTGCCTGCGAAATGAGATCGATCTTCCGACCTACCAGCTTCGTCAGCAGGATGTGACGCTCATCTTGCGTAGTGGAAAACTGGTGGACGACCCGATCGAGCGTCTGTTCGAGTCTTTCGATCGTTTTCTTCGCGATCGGCTGGAGGGCGCTGCTTTGAACGCCTCACAGAAGGCGGTTCTCGCCTACCTCATCAAGGCGGAACGGGCGCACCAACAACGTCGTTACTCGATTCTTCTGTCGCACAACAACAATCACAGTCAGGAATTGCATCGGCTCAAGAAGGCCGGACTGATCGAGGAGCACGAAAGCAGCCTCCCCGAATATCCGGTCTATGTGCCCTGCCGCACGCTGATGCGGACCGACTTCTATCGAGAATTGCGAGGCCAATTCGGGTTGCTATTTGATGCGGCAACCGAGCTCCAGCAACAGATTCTGAATGTGGTCTACCGCTACGGTCAGTTCTCTCTCCGCACGGCGGTCAGTGCCAAACTCGCCAGCCTCGACCTGTGGTCCAGCCAGGGTCGCCCCCAGGACATCCGCATGTTCGACGACTACTACCGCAAGGTGCGCACTGCCTTCAACAAACTCGAAAAGACCGGTCTGATCCGCAAGGTGGAGGGGAGTCGGGGGGGATACGTGCTGAATCCGGACGGGGGGAAGGGAATCCTGAAACCGCTGACGGCGGATTGAATTTCGTCATCGATCCACTCCGGTTGCGGGTCAGCACAAGTCGCCGGTGGGGAGGCAACCGAAGGTGAAGACACCGGCAGTCCACATGACAGCAGAAGGTTCGAGGCCCATTTTGCTCAGGATTGATCCATGAGCAAGCTACACAACCTGCTTTCCATATCCTCCGAAGCGTTGTCGTCGCTGACAGGCGATGACGCACGGTTGCCGGGATATCCGGTCGAAATCCAGGCACTTCTTGCAAAGAGGAATGGTTTTTCTGCGTTTGAGTCGGCCCTGGTGGTGTTTCCAACCACTGAGTCGGTGGGCGTTCCAGGTATTCGCGCCTGGAATAGTCCGACTGGATGGAGATCCTTTTATGGGGATGTGCTTTCCCCCGAGGACTCATGCTTCGCTCACGATTTGTTTGGGGTGCAGTTTGTCATGACGAAAAAGGGAGTCGCCCGAATGAATCCCGAAACGGGCGAATTCAGATCTTATGCAGACACTCTTGAAGGCTGGGCAGAGCGGCTTTTGGAACACTTTGAGGAAGACACCGCTTGGACTCTGGCTCATGAATGGCAGTTGATCCATGGAGTGCTCCCCCCGCAGATGCGGCTTCTGCCAAAGTTGCCTTTTGTCCTGGGAGGCGAATTCGAAGCTCACAATCTGATTGCGGTCGAATGTCATCAGGCCATGACGCAGTGGGGACGATTCTACACTTCGATCCGAAATGTTCCGGATGGAAGTCCGTTGCGCTTCGACGGTTGGTTTTCATGAACTTCCGGCCCATTCTGATAGAATTCCACGATCAGGAGGAGTGCACTCGATGACAAGTCACCGGAGAATCCGAGGTTTGTCCAGACAGGCGACCCCAAACTTCTCCGGGTCTTTCGACGCTTTGTGACGGCTCCGCGTCCACTTCCACCTCGACTCCCTGTGTGATTCCCTGCCCGAAGCTGCGAAAATCAATCGCGCGCTGTCGGACCGGTTCACGGCCATTCCAGAGGACAAGATGCTCAAGGCAAGCTGGGGAGAGGTGTCGGAATTTGCCCTGGGCACAGTCGAAGAATTGGACCGTCTCCTGGACCAGCTTCAATCAGAGCATTCGGCATCGCCAGTTCTGGTGATGGTTGAGTTCAGTGCGTCGGGTGATTCGCTGATGATTGGGCTCGGGAAAGAAGACAGCGTGGTGAATTTCGTATCCGGGTCAGGTAAACCGCCCTATTGGGTCAGTGTTGGAAATCATGAGGAACACGACCTGGTGGTCTTCGACTTCATGGGCTCCCACACCGAAATCCTGCGGCGTCATCTGATTCCAGTGAGCCTGGCCCGTCACGCCATGCGGGTGTTCGTGCAGACCGGCACCCTATGCCGAAATGTGCAATGGGAGGAATGTTGAGGACCACAAGAAGGCCAATTCACTTTTCTCGAATTGGTGATGCCAGACTGATGATCCCTGGACCAGCCCCTGACTCACGAACGTTGACCAACACACTTGGCGCAGGATTCGAGACGCGAATCCATCGCGGACGGCAGAGTTTTCAGCGACTTTCGTATTCCCACAACGGAGAGTGACGGATGGATGGCGACTCGTTTGTGGTGCTGTCGTTGGACGAAATGCGAAAGCGCTTTTACCCGATGCATGAGACGGCCCCCATTCTCTCTTTGCGTGCCGATCAGGTGCCCGAGGTTCTGCGGAAACTGATTCCGCTGGCGCAGAGATGGGGAATCAGTGACGACATTTTAAGGGAAGAGGCTCGGCGCCAGGCTTCGTCGGCGGAACTTGAGTACCTCAAGGCTGTGGTCCAGGATTTCGACGACGCTCTTGACGAGTGGCTCGCTGGTCCTGAAGCGATGCTGCCGACTCAATCCGCAGAGTATCTGGCATTCAGCAACTTGCGAATGGCCGCAGATGGCTGTTGAATGCCCCCCAGAGATCCGTCGAGCAGGGGTCATTGGATGATCACGCACCGCTCAGAGGTGCGATCAACAGTTCGACTTCAGGGAAATGGATTGGCCGTTGTTGGCGGTGAACACAACCGACCTCAGAACGGGTGTCCTGACTCGTTTCTCATCCTGATGTCGCACACGATCCTTATTTCAGCTCCCAGCAACAAACCCCCGCAGGTCAATCGACGACCGATGAATAAACTCCATTTGCGGAATCGACAGAGAAGTGGTTCCTGCACAGGGCACAAGACGTTCAGGCGAGTGCATCTGGCCGCGAATTGAGAATTGATGACCATGACTGGCATCCAAATTGACACCCTTCTGGGGAAGCTGCTGCGCCGGGAACCTGTCCCGCTCGATCCTCCGACCGAGGCGGATTGGAGGGTGCTGGAGACACGATTCGGGTGCCGTTTTGGTGAGGACTTCCGGGCTTTCATGGCCCTGATGAGCAAGTATCAGTTTCCGGGGGAAATCCTGAATGTCTCCCGAGGAAAAACCAATGGCAACGACTCGATTCTGATTGCGTATGAGTGCGAAATGACCAACGGACGATGGAATCCCGAGCTGATCCCGTTTTATGCGATTGGCAATGGAGATTATTTCTGTTTGAGGTCGACCGAGTGTCCGCAGTCGCAGGTCTTTTACTACAACCATGAAACGGCAGCATTGGAAATTGATAGTGCTTCTTTTGCGACATGGGTAAACAATCTGCCGGTTTTTCTGAAGTGAATCGCGTAGTGGTTCACACCGAAATCCGCCGCCAGACTTCTTGGTATCCCGAGGTTGACGCATGGCTCCCAACAGGTGAAACTTATGAGAGCGTTCAGTGGACCAACAGCGTGTCAAAAGTGAATCTTCAGCGCCGCCACAACAACCAAGAGGGAAGGTCTGGAGGTCACCCGACCGCCATGCTTCCTCGGCGACAGGATTCACATATTTTCTTTACAACTTCGCGGCACGATGGCGAGTCTTGTCGATAGGATACCACGTCTGTCCTCTCATAAACGCAATTCCAGTTCCCGTTGAGCCACCACAAATGCACCAGGAATCGGACATTACGGTTTTTCTGTCTCATAACAGTGCCGACAAATCGGCCGTGGAGACAATCATGCGTCGGTTGGAGGCGCACACCCCGCCAATCCGGTGCTGGTTGGACAAGGCCGATCTACGGGCACAAGGCACGTGGATGCAGCAGCTCGAGGACGTCATCCACACTTGCGACGCGGCGGCTCTGTTTTACGGCCCCCACGGTTTTGGACCTGTCCATCAGGCAGAACGACAACTGTTGCTCGATCGAGCCATGCGACAGTCGGAAACGTTTCGCTTGATCCCGATTCTGCTGCCGGGCACCAACACAACCGATGTGGGGGGGTTTGCCAAACTTCACAACTGGGTCGATTTTTCCGATGGCCTCGACAGTCCTGCGGCCATGGAGCGACTCATCGCTTTACTCCGCGGCGAAGCACCGCGCGAAACCCTGGCCGACGATGAAGTGCCCGACGATGTCGAACCCTATCGCGGCCTGGAGCGGTTCGACGGGCAGCACTCTGGATTCTTCTTTGGTCGTGACCGGGAAATCAGCGAGCTTTGCGAACGAATCAAGGCATGGCCCTTCGTGGCCGTGATCGGCGGCTCGGGCAGTGGTAAGTCTTCCCTTGTGCGCGCGGGACTGCAAACTCCGTTGGCCCACAAAGCACACCCCTCGTTGCGGAATGCAATCGAGATCACAGTTGTACCCGGCTCCAATCCGACGCGGGCCTTGGCGGATCAACTGGCCGGTCATGGGGAAGCAGGCGCGGGAAAATCGTTGGAAGTCGTGGCCGACTCCCTCGAGCGACGCTTCCGTGACCGACCCGACGGACTCCTCACATTATTGACGAGCCGGTTTCCCCGTGAGGACCAGTGGATTTTGCTGCATATCGATCAATTCGAGGAACTGTTTACCCACTGCGTGAGCCCGAAGGAGACGCCGGGACATTGCCGCGAACAGACAAATCATTTTGTCGCACTCCTGAGCGCTGTTGCCGGCAGTCGACTCGATCGGATTCGGATCGTCATTACGCTGCGGGCGGACTTTTTTGATCGCTGCCTCGAAGTCCCTCTGCTGGTTCCGCTGGTGCAGAATCACCAGTTACTGTTGGGAGAGCTTACGCGCGAAGCGCTGCATGAAGTGATCCTGCGTCCGGCACAGCAGTCGGGCGCATTTTTCGAGAAAGGTCTGGTGGCCCGCATCGAAGCTGACGTCGTGAACGAACACGGTTCGCTGCCGCTGCTGCAACACGCACTCAAGGAGTTATGGGCAAGACGGCGGGGCCGCTGGCTCACGAATGAGGGCTATGACGAAACGGGTGGTGTCGCGGGCGCGCTCCGCAAGCGGGCCGACGCAACGCTCGGGCAATTCACACCGACGCAACGTGAGATTGCCAGGAACCTTTTTTTGCGTCTCACAACGCTGGGGGAAGGTGTCAGCGATACGCGACGGCGCGTGAAACTGTCCGAAATGTATCCGGCTGATCCGGCAGCGCGGTTGGATGTCGAGAACGTCATCGACAAGCTCAGTGGTAAGGCGGCTCGCCTGATTGTGACCAACGATGACGGCACAGCCGAGGTGACCCACGAATCGTTGATACAACAGTGGGATGAACTGCGCAAGTGGCTGGACGCCAATCGCGAAAAAAAGCGACTCCAGGATCGCCTGCGCGACGCA
>JBKCTR010000644.1:0-5269 GCA_046318755.1 Planctomycetaceae bacterium | reverse complement strand
CCCAAAAGCTGATGCAGAACATGGCGGGCCAAAGTCATCTCGACCGGTTGCGGTCGCTCCAGACGATGGCCAGCATGGGAGCGTTCGATCCAGGAGCCGAGCTGCAGTTCAACAAGCAGCGCAGCGCCCGGGCCGAGATTGACCGAGAGAAGAAGAAGAAGATGCGGAAGGAAGCGAAGAAGCAGCGGAAGAAAAACCGCCGCTGACCAGCCGGGGCGAATGGGCAGAGGCCGGCGTTTTCTCCTTCCGCACCCATTCCCAACCTGTTGTGACCCGTGGCACCACCCGGTGACCGCGGCCACAAAAACGAGTTCCAGTCGACCTGTTTCGTCGTGAATTTGAGGAGTGTCTGTTCGTGTCTGTTCGGATTCGCATGCGTCTGCATGGGCGGAAGCACCGCCCGTTTTTCCGGATCTGTGTGATTGATCGCCAGAAGGCCCGTGACGGCCTGCCGATCGAGGAGGTGGGCACCTACGACCCCACCATCCGCGACAAGGCGGCCCGCGTGAAGCTCGACATGGAGCGGGTCGAGTTCTGGATCTCCAAGGGGGCTCTCCCCAGCGACCGGGTCGCCACCCTGATCAAGAAGATCAAGGCGAATGACTTCGGCGTGGCGAAGGCCGCCCCCGAGCGGGTGGCTCCCAAGCCCCTGCCGGTGGCCGAAGAGGCTCCCGCTGGTGACGCCCCCGCGGCTGAAGCGCCTGCCGAGGGCTGAGACTCCCCACGTCTCCCCCCGCCGGTGTGGAGGACCCCATGCGGTTCGACCTGCTGACCCTCTTCCCCGATCTGTTCGAGAGCTATCTCCAGCAAAGCCTGCTGAAGAAGGCTCTCGACCGGAACCTGGTCGAGATTCAGCGGTGGAACTTCCGGGATTGGGCGACTGACAAACATCAGTCGGTTGATGACAAACCATACGGCGGCGGGCCGGGAATGCTCATCCGGTGCGAACCGGTGTTTGATTGTGTGGAGTTTGTGCAGCGGCAGGCACCGCAGCCGGGTCGGCTGATCATGCTGACCCCCTCGGGCCGCACCCTGGACCAGCGACTGGTGGAATCCCTGGCGCGTGAACCGCGGTTACTGCTGCTGTGCGGACGCTACGAAGGTTTTGATGAACGGATCCGGCTGGGCCTGGCCCCGCTGGAAATCTCGATTGGCGACTACATCACCAACGGCGGGGAAGTGCCCGCCATGGTCCTCATCGAGACGCTGATTCGATTGGTGCCCGGTGTGCTGGGGGATGAAACCAGCAGCCGGTACGAATCGTTCGCGGAGTCCGGGAGACTGGAATACCCCCAGTTCACCCGTCCCCGCGAGTACCGCGGGATGTCCGTTCCCGAGGTGCTGCTCAATGGAAACCATGCCGACATCGCCCGCTGGCGCGAAGCCGCCAGCCTCGAGCGGACCCGCGAACGTCGCGGGGGCGATTCGGCTGCTCCGACCGCTCCCCGCACGCTGTCGGGCTTGGTGCCACCCCCACCGGGTGGCCCGCCAGAAGCGGCGGCTGGTTCCCGGGTTTCCAACCCCGGCTGAGCCAGTCCCCTGAACCCATCCACCATACCTCCTGTATCCCAGAAAGGATCCGGGCTCATGTCTCTGCGTCAGGTTGAACTGCTCAAAAAGGTCGAGGCCTCGAGCCTGCGGGAAAACGCCCTCAAATTTGAAATCGGCGATTCCGTCAACGTTCACACCCGCATCCTCGAAGAAGGGGACAAAGAACGGATCCAGATCTTCAGCGGCATCGTGATCGCCCGCCGGGGTGCCGGGACCCGCGAAATGTTCACCGTCCGTCGCATTGTCGCGGGCGAAGGGGTCGAACGGACCTTCCCCGTCAACTCCCCCAAGATCGCCAAGCTGGAAGTCCTGCGCCACGGTAAAGTCCGTCGCGCCAAGCTCTTCTACCTGCGCGACCGCGTCGGCAAGGCGACCCGCCTCACCGAACGCCGCCCCAAAAAGGACTAATTCCGCCCCGGCGGAACCATTCCCACCGACCGGGCGAGACAACCACCCCACCGCTCCCCCCGGTCGTGTGGGGATCTCTCAACGCCGTGTTCCGACTCGATTTCGTCGGACCACGGCGTTTTTCCTGCACGGTTCTGTCGCTCCCCGCGCTCCCGTGCGTCCCTCGAACGGCGTCCATTCCTATCTCTGCCCAGCCCCTTCACACGAGCCCCGCATGTCGGCCGCCTGGTGGGAACGCCCCTGGGACTGGATCTGCGATCTGATCGCCTCCGCAGCCCCTCCCGGCAGTCAGACCGGCTGGCTGCATCTCTGGTTGGGTGATGCCGGGGAACGCCTCGCCGCCCGCTACCTCCGCCGGGCCGGCATGAAGATTCTGCTCCGCCGCCACCGGACCCCGCAGGGAGAGATCGACCTCATCTGCCGCGACGGCAACACCGTGGTGTTTGTCGAGGTCAAAACCCGTCGCGGAACCGCCACAGGACTTCCCGCCGACGCGGTCGATCTCGCCAAACAACGGCAACTCACCCGCCTGGCCCTGGCGTTCCTCAAGACCCACCGGCTGCTTGAACACCCCGCGCGCTTCGACGTTGTCGGCATCGTCTGGCCCGACGCTCATACCCCCCCCACCATCACCCACTACCGCAACGCCTTCGAAGCCCAGGGCCGCGGGCAACTCCACTCGTAGGCTCGCTCCTCGTTCGGCCGCTTGTCCGTCCACTCGTTAGTGACCCGCGCGCTTCTCGGCCAAAATCCGCCGCGCGTGCTCGGCCACCGCCACCACCAGGTGTCCCATCTTCGGATGGGGAGGCTCGAGATCGGGGGGAAACCCTGCCGCCAGTAAGGTCTCACTCGCGGTCGGTCCAATACTGGCGATCACGCACCGCCGGGCCGCCGTGCGGAACACCTCGTCCCCCACCTCTTCCCGGGCCACCTGTTCCACATGCCGCCACTGCTGGGCACTCGTAAACAGCAACACATCGTACTCACCCGCCGCAATCCCCCGGATCGCCGCTCGCAAGGGCTGGGTGTCTTCCGGAAGGTCCCAGCGATACACCGGCACTGGCAACACCTGTGCCCCCAGTTCTTGCAGTCCCCGGTACAGATCGGGATTCGGGATGCCGTATTCCTGCACCGCCACCACACGCCCCGCGACCGAGCCGTGCCGGGCGATTGAGTCCAATAGCTCCCGCCAGGTATTCGGCTCGGGGACCTGGACGTCGATCCGGACTCCCCATTCGCGCATCACCACCGCCGGCTTCGGACCCCGGACCACCACCACGCAGTCGTTCAGGGCGTCGACCATCTGGGGCAGGGTCATCTGCAGCGCCAGTACGTCGGCCAGGGCCCGCGCGCCAACGCCGGTCAGAAACACCATCACATCCACGCTTCCCAGGCGCAGCCGCTCGCCAAACTCGAGGGCGGCGGCATTCTGCTCGAGGGGAATCTCGCGCATCGATGGAACCACCACCGCCTGTCCCCCCAGGCGTTCGATCAGCGACTGCATCTCGGCCTGCTTGCGGCTCTCGAACGAACAAAGCCGCAACCCCGCCAGCCGCCCCCCACTGGCGGGGGTCCCGGCAGATGGTTGTTCCCGGGAATCAGATTCCGCACCAGACATCACACACCTTCCCGAATTCAGTTCCTCCGCCTCGTCCCAGAGCCACCGGAACAGGGTGACCACTCGAGAGACCGCACGCTATCTTCGCCAGTGGGCCCGAAGCTGACAAATGGTCAAGACGCACAGTCGTGCCCGTCCTGCCGCGGATCTCGACGGTGTCGCACCAGTCTGGGTCAGCAGGCGCGATGGGGGGGCAGGTGCCGGGTTCGGAATTCAAGGCACAGAGCGGCCACAGTTCCCCCAGCGTGGAGACATTGCCTCAATACCCGAGTGGCTCATCTCCCAGATCAATCACATGCGGAGCTCCATTCGGGGGAACGAACCGCAGTCGGTTTTTGAACGTGGGGTTCTTGGCCAAAAACGCCGCGAGGCTGTGCTGAGGATCGGACCAGACCGGAGTCTTGCTGTTCTTTTTCTTGCGTTGCTTGGCGTTGTCTTTCTTCCGTTCCTCGTCGATGTGTTCGATGGAATAGGTCAGATGAACCTGGTATTTCCGGTCCCCCCCCACCTCGTTGAGCATTTCCAGCGTCGAGCGTTCGGGATTGCCATGTTCTCCATCGCCCGAAAAGACGTAGTGGTCGGCGGTGATGCTTTCGAAAAAATCGGGTTGGATGTTCCGGTCGCTGCCGTGGTGCGGGGGTTTGAGGATGTCGACGTGCAGAGTCTGTCCCTTTTTCAGCAGGCCCGCCTGACGGAGTCCGTCGAGAATCTTGTCTCCCCGGGCGTCGCCAGTCAGCAGGATCTTCTTGGGGCCCGCCTCAACCAAGGCGACAATGCTTGAGAGATTGAAGGGAGAATCATCGTCGTACGCGGCGAGAGCGGCCCCCGCCTTCAGCTTGGCCTGGCTCTTGACCCATTTCTCGAATTCCTTCCGGAGCTTGTCGATTTCCTGCTGCTGAGGTCCCAGAATCGTCACTTTCAGCGGGCCAATCTCCAGCGGCTTGAACGGTTTGGCGGCGGTCATCAACCCGCTGGGAGATTGCTGGTTCGAAATGCCCAGTTGGCTGGCGTAATTCTCCAGCGTGGCTCCCTGCGGCACACTGGCCAGCACCTTGCCGACGTCGGGGCTCAGCGCCTCGATCTTTGCGATTTGGCCGAGTGAGGCCACGCCATACGCGGCGGCCGTGGTCTTCTGGACCAGCCCCGCTTCCTGCTGCAGCAGTCGGGCGAACGAGTTGTGCCACAGGCTCTTGATCTGGAGGGAGACCAGTCGTTTTTCCCGCTGGGCATCGGCCAGGCTCTTGAACAGGTCGAGCATCCCCTGGATGTGATCGTCATCGATGTGGCTGATCATCACCAGGTCGACCGGCAGCGGCTTGGTGTCGGCGATCTTTCGCCCCTTCCGGATCTGGCGCAGCCGCGGCTCCAGCGAGTCCTGGTAAATCGTGGCCGGCCCGCCGTCGATCAGCATCAGCCCCGGCTTCTTGTTGGTTCCGAAATGCAGGCAGAGACAGTCTCCCTTCGCCGCCCGCAACACATCGAGAGAAAACAGCATGACTTCACTCTCCCAAAAAGAGGTCCCTGCGAATGGCGGGATCCACAGCTCACCGGTCGGAACGGCTCACCGTTTTTGAAACGCCCGCAGAATATCGAGCATGCCATGCCCCTGAAAACTCCGCTCCCGCGCCAGATCGGTGGCCGTGCTGCACAGCACCTCCTTCACCACGCGGGGGCGTCCCTGCAGTTCGGTGT
>JBKCTR010000643.1:0-6181 GCA_046318755.1 Planctomycetaceae bacterium | reverse complement strand
GGAGGAATCGGAGACGGGAGCCTCGCATTACGACCGGGTCTACACCGCTCCCCGGCCGGAAATCTTCTTCAAGGGGACGGCCCGGCGGGTGACGGGGCCTGGAGGCCCCGTGCGGATCCGCAAAGACACCAAATGGTCGGTTCCCGAGCCCGAGTTCGCCCTGGTGATCTCTCCCCAGGGGAAACTGGTGGGGCTGACGATCGGCAACGACATGAGCGCCCGCGATATCGAGGGAGAGAATCCCCTCTACCTGCCGCAGGCCAAGGTCTACAACGAGTGCTGTGCACTGGGGCCGTGCGTGCTGCTGCCCGAGGGGCCGCTGGATCGGGCGAAGACGAAGATCCAGATGTCGATTCGGCGGCGGGGGGTGGAAGTGTTCCAGGGCGAATCGAACCTCGACCAGATGAAGCGGTCGTTCGAAGAGCTGATCGACTGGCTGTTCCGCGACCAGAGTTTCCCCGATGGGGTGATTTTGCTGACTGGGACAGGCGTTGTGCCGCCGAATGAATTCACGCTGGCGGCCGGAGATCTGGTGACGATGGACGTCACAGGCATTGGCTCGCTGAGCAACACCGTCGTCCAGGGCTAGGCAGAGGCCGCTGCCGCCGGCGTTTGTCTTCGGTGTGATTCCCAATCCTTGCCTTTTGGCATCCATTCGCCAGGTGATGATCCATGGTGGTGCTGGACTCGTTGCTGGAACAGTTTCGGGTGAAGCCCGGCAAGAAGCTGAAGCTCTCGGATCATGATCCGAGTTGGCATGGTGATGAGGATCAGTCCAAGTCGGAAAAAAAAGCGTATGCCGAAGAGATCCTGGGGGCCGACGTCGCCACGTTGGCGGCCGCCCAGGACCTGCTGTACGCGTCGGACAGTTGGTCATTGCTGGTGGTCTTCCAGGCGCTGGATGCCGCGGGGAAGGATGGCACCATCAAGCATGTCATGTCGGGGGTCAATCCGCAGGGGGTGCAGGTGACATCGTTCAAAGCCCCCTCGGCCGAGGAAATCGATCACGACTACCTCTGGCGGTGCCACAAGGCCCTGCCCGAGCGGGGCCGCATCGGCATCTTCAACCGCTCGTACTACGAAGAGGTGCTGGTGGTGCGGGTGCATCCCGAGTTGATCGCCCGGCAGCGCATTCCCCACACCGAGGCCGGCCCGAAGCTGTGGCAGCAGCGGTATGGCGAGATCCGCGATTTCGAGCGGTATCTGGGCCGCAATGGCACGGCCATCGTGAAGTTCTTTCTGAACGTCTCGAAGGAGGAGCAGCGGCAACGGTTCCTCGAGCGCATCCAGGAACCCGAGAAGAACTGGAAATTCAGTCTGGGGGACGTCGAAGAGCGGAAGCACTGGGACGAATACCAGAAGGCGTATGAAGATTGTCTCGAGGCAACCAGTACGGAAGAGGCACCCTGGTACGTCGTGCCCGCCGACCACAAGTGGGTCACGCGGGCCGTGGTGTCGCGAGTTCTGGTGAATACGATTCAGTCGCTGAACCTGAAATATCCGGAAGTCAGTGCGGCACAGCGGGCCGCCCTGCAGGAAGCGGGGAAATCGCTCGAGGCGGAAGCCCCCCCAAAATCGGGCAAAAAGTAACCTCCGCGCGGCGGGTGGTGCCGACGCAGTTCCGGGCCTGGTGGAGAAAACCGCATGAGCAGCCAACCCGACGTCAATTCCGCCAGCCATCCGCTGCCGGCCGCAGCCCAGACCCGCAACCTGCTGCTCTTCGCCGGCTGCGTGGGAATGCAGTACCTGGCGGCTCCGGTGCTGTACGTGGGGGCGACCCACGCGGCCATGCTCGCGAAGATGGAGTCATCCAACTTCTTTGCGAACAGTCCCGAGACTGTCTACTACGCCCTTGCGTTTGTGCCGGTCTTGATTGCCGCGCTGTTTCCCTCGGTGCGGAGGCTCAAGCCGCTGCTGGTGGGCTGTTACCTGCTGGCGGCCCTGGGGGCGGGAGGAGTGGCTCTGGCGGTCTGGCTGGGGTTGTCTCCCCGCCTGGTGAGTCTGGCGGTGGTGACCCAGGGGGTGGTGACGGGAATCAGCATCCCGCTGGCGATCACGCTGGTCTGGGAGGCGATGGCGCGGGGCGTGGCCGAGTCGCGACGGGGGGGAACCCTGGCGCTGGCCTATGGCGGCGGCCCACTGCTGGCCGCCGCGGGGTCGCTGGGGTCGCAGGCGCTGTTGACCGGAACCGTCCTGGGGCGGGACCTCGTCGTCCCCCTGGCGTTTCCCGGCAATTACGCGCTGGTGTTTGCCGCCGCCATGATTCCGATGCTTTTGGCGGCCTGCTTCGCGAGCCAGTTTGTGGTGCCTGTTCCCCGCGAAGTGGAACGTCCCCTGCCCCTCTCGGGATTGACCGAGTTCTGGACCAATCCCCTGTTGCTGCAGATTTCGTTGGTGACGATTCTGCTGTACGCTGGGAATACGATCGTCGCCAATCTCACGCTCAACACCAGTCAGGCCATGACCAGCGAGCCGACTGAGTACGTGATGTACCAGACCGCCATCCGGTTTGGCACCAAGGCACTGGCGGGGATGCTGCTGGGGCTGTTGGTGGCGAAAACCAGTCCCCGGGCGGGGCTACTGGCCACCGGCTTCGTGTATCTGCTGGCACCGACCTACGCGGCGTTCGCCACCGGACTCGCCTACCTGGCGACCTTCCCCATCTACGGCGCGGGGGAACTGGTGGGTGTGTACGCCCCCAACTATCTTCTGGCTGCCTCCCGCCCCCGCGATCTGCGCCGCAACATGGCGGTCGCCAACCTGCTGATGGTCCCCGCCGCCCCCCTCGGGCTGGTGTTTGGTGCGGTCTCCGATTTGGTGGGGAAACGGTTCACTCCGGCCGAAGGGTATCGCGCCAGCTTCCTCCTCTGCAGTGCCATCATGGGGCTGGGCCTGGTCCTCGCCTGGCGATGGCTCCCTCCCCGTCCCCGTCCCCCCGCGGATTGATTTCTCCTCCCTGCTCTTCGTGGCCATGCAACATTCGGTGTTGGTAATTGGTGTGGGTTCGATTGGCGAACGGCACACCCGCTGCTTCCAGAACACGGGCCGGGCCCGGGTCTCGATTGTCGAAATCAACCCCACGCTGCGCGAGACCGTCGCAGCCCGCTATGCGGTGCCCCACTTTCCCTCGCTCGAAGCAGCGCTGCAGTCTCCTCCCGAGGTGGCGGTGGTCTGTACCCCCGCACCGTTTCACATTCCGATGACCCGCTCGCTGGTCGCGGCTGGCGTGCATGTGCTGATTGAAAAACCATTGGGAACCAACGAGGCCGGGCTCCGCGAGTTGTTGGACGAGTGGCAACAGCGCCCCGTGACGCTGGGGGTCGCCTATGTCTATCGGGCGTTTCCCGAGCTGCAGGCGGCCCGCGAACTGCTGCAGTCGGGCGAGTTTGGCAATCCTCTGCAGGTGACCGTCGTGGGAGGGCAGCACTTCCCCACCTACCGTCCCGCCTACCGCGACATCTATTACGCCCGCCACGAGAGTGGCGGCGGGGCCATTCAGGATGCCATCACCCACCTGCTGAACCTCGGGGAATGGCTGGTTGGTCCCATCCGCCGTCTGGTGTGCGATGCCGCTCATCAGTCGCTGCCGGGTGTCGAAGTGGAAGACACGGTGCATTTGCTGGCGCGTCATCAGTCCCCCGGCACCACGCAGCCCACAATCCTCGGCAGTTACTCAATCAACCAGTATCAGGCTCCGAATGAGATCGTGATCCAGGTGGTCTGCGAGCGGGGAACCGTGCGGTGCGAGATTCATCGCCAGCGGCTGATGACCATGACCCAGCCCGGTGCCGAGTGGACCAGCCGCGAATTCGGTCCCCGCGAACGCGACGATGTCTACCTTCGCCAGGCACACCAGTTTCTCGATGCGGTCGAACAGCGGCAGACCCCCGCCTGTTCGCTGGCGGAAGGGTGGCAGACCCTGCGTTGCAACCTGGCTGCGCTGCGCAGCAGTCAGACGGCCGCCTGGCAGACGATCGAACCGGTCTCCCTCTCCTGAGTCGTTCTCCATCCCGACTTCGATCCCGCGCTTCGCCGCCTGCGGGTGTTCATCTCACGAGCCGCTCTCATGCCCGACCTGCACGCCACCCCGTTGCCGACCGATTTGGTCTCGCCCCAGACCGTGCTCGAAACCCCCGCGGCGGTCGCGTTTCTCGAAGGTCCGGCCGTGCATGCCGATGGCCGGGTCTTCTTCTCGGACATCTGGAACAACCGCATCCTCTGCTTCAATCCCTGGATGCGGGAGACGACGGTTTTCCGCAGTGACAGCGGTCGGACCAACGGCAATCTGTTCGATCACCAGCAACGCCTGCTGTCGTGCGAGGGGAACGAATTTGGCCCGGGCGGACGCCGCCGGCTGGTGCGGACCGATCTGGCCACAGGTCAGATCGAAGTGGTGACCGAGCGGTTCGAGGGGAAGCCGTACAATTCGCCGAATGATGTCGCGGCCCGCTCGAACGGCCAGATCTTTTTTACCGATCCATGCTATGGCGACCGCTCGACGATGCAGCTCGCGCACGAATCGGTCTACTGTGTCTCCCCGACCGGCGAGGTGCGGGTGATTCTGACGCAGCCACAGATCCAGCGGCCGAATGGCATCGCCCTCTCTCCCGATGAAGGGACGCTGTACATAGTCGACAGTTGCCCGGTCGTCGGGGGGAACCGGAAGATCTGGGCGTTCGACTTGGCCGAGAGTGGCGACGCGTCGAATCCCCGCGTGGTGTTCGACTTCGCCCCAGGGCGGGGGGGCGACGGCATGGCGGTGCTGCAGTCGGGCGACCTGGTGATTGCCGCTGGGATCGCGAGGCCCCGTGGTCCCCACGAATCCACCGAGGTCCCCCCCGGGGTGTACGTGGTCTCCCCCCGGGGCGAATTGCGGGGCCGCATCCCCGTTCCCGAAGATGTGATCACCAACCTGTCGTTTGGGGGGGATGACCTGCGGACGCTGTACATCACCGCTGGGAAAACCCTGTTTGCCATTCGCATCCGGCAGCCCGGTTGGCTGGTGCATCGCCGCTGAAACCTTGCACGCAC
The DNA here is from genome assembly GCA_046318755.1 of Planctomycetaceae bacterium. Lineage (GTDB taxonomy): Bacteria > Planctomycetota > Planctomycetia > Planctomycetales > Planctomycetaceae > UBA10511. The sequence continues at coordinate 1,150 of JBKCTR010000643.1, read as the reverse complement.
GGCATTTTGCTGTTGTCCGTCTATGATGATCACTCAGGAGTGGGGAGGACCCCTCGGGGGAGCTGGCTGACCATCCCCTCCGCAATCCGAGTGCCCCGATGGGAAGAATTCGCGCAGCATGGCAAATCCTGAAGTCCCCGCGGTGGATGAATCCCTGTCGTCTGGCCAAAGCGGGCCAAGTGCTGCTCGGGAGGGAGTCTTACGGACTTGGCCCGGGTGGGTCATTCTGGGGCTGACCCTCGTCCTCACGCAGGTGATTCCCCGCTGGCGGCTGCGGACGGTCGATGGGTTTGTCTCGCTGGTGGTCGGGGCTCCCCTGGGAGCGGTGCTGCTGCTGGTGTGGTGGATCGGCTTGAGCCGGGCGCGCGGTGCGGACCGCTGGTGGAATCCCCTCGTCTACCTCGCGGGAGGATTGCTGGTCTGGCGAACGCTGTTTCCCGGTCTGGATGGCTCGTTCCTGATGGTGTTGGGCTTGCCCTTCGTGTCGCTGGTGTGGCTGCTCGCCCTGCTGGGAGTGGGACGAAGGCTGGAGGGGACCCGCCGGTGGTGGGTGACCGGAGCGATTGCCGCCGCGTGGGGCTTGCTGACCCTCGTACGCGTGGAGGGGACGGACGGGCAGATCAATCCCCGGCTCGGTTGGCGGTTTGTTCCCACCGCCGAGGAGCGCCTGCTGCAGGAAGAGTCCCGCACGCGTTCCGCCCCGTCGGCTGAGCCCGCGGCGGCCGGTGAGCCGGTCGTCGTTCAGCCGGGCGATTGGCCCGGCTTTCGCGGTGCAAATCGCGATGGACGCAACGAGACCGACGAGATCGCGACCGACTGGCAAGCTCACCCTCCCCGCGAAGTCTGGCGTCGCAAGGTGGGACCGGGTTGGGGTTCGTGCACGGTCGTCGACGGATTGCTGTTCACCCAGGAACAGCGGGGCGAAGACGAGCTGGTGTCGTGCCATGATTCATTGACCGGGGTCGAACTTTGGCGACACGCGACCCCCACCCGGTTTTACGAGGCGATCTCCGGACCTGGACCACGGGCCACACCGACGTTCGACGCAGGGCGGCTCTATGTGCAGGGGGCGACCGGCTGGCTGACCTGTTGCGAGGCCCGCACGGGGCAGTTGGTCTGGTCGGTCGATCTCAAAGCCAATGGCGGGGAA
>JBKCTR010000642.1:0-9253 GCA_046318755.1 Planctomycetaceae bacterium | reverse complement strand
CACCCCTCAAACGGGCCTGCGGCATGCGGTGCACTTCAAGGTGTTCGAGGCCAAGAGCCTGGGGGCCGAGGAACGTTCGGGGAGCGAGCCGCGGGAAGTGTTGATTGCCGACGTGACAGGCGACGGTCTGGCCGACCTGGTGCTGCTGAGCCAGGACCGGGTGTTGGTGTATCCCCAGGATCGGCCCGCTGCTGGTGGGGGGGCGGCCACGGGGAACTGACCGACGCCCAGGCGTTGGGCAACTCGTCCCAATCGGCCGAAGATGTGTGTTTGTGTTCACATTCTCTGGCAGTCAGGGGGGATGTTTGGAATTCCCGGGGGCGAATAGAGTTTGCCTCGGTCCGCAGCAGCCGATACGATTCGAAGAGGGATTTGCCCATCACGGCTTGGAACAATGGCCGTGTCTGTCTGTCGTAAATGTTGGCCGAGAGACGGAGATTGTCGGCCAATGGTGACTGTGACAGGTGCCTGTTTCCCGTGCTGGGAGATGGCAGCTGTCGGTAAAGTTGTCCCGAAGGCCTGACTCAAAGGGTCAATCCGATGGACGTGTCGAGTGTGTATCGACGGTGGCTGGCAGCGGTGGTGTTGGCTGCCGTGTGCGGGGCAAGTTCGTCTGTGGTGGCTCAGGGGACGACGCCGAAGGGGCCGATTCCGGGCGCGCCGGGTGCCCCACCCCGGCCGGGGACTCCCGGTTTACCGGGAGCACCGGGGCAGGGGGTCACCGTGGGGGCCCCCGGTGTGGATGGTGAGACACCCGAGGATCCTCCTCCGACTGATCCCAAACTGCCTCAGGATCCCCCCCAGGGAAAATCTCCCAAGAAGCCCGTTCCCAAAAATCCCCCGAAGAATGGGCAGCGTCCCGGCCGGGGAAGCGGGATCGGAGTCGGTCGTCCCGGCCCGGGTGGCGGCGGCTTGGGGGGTGGCGGCGGCCTGGGGGGTGGCGGATCGACTGGCGGTCAAGGAATTGGCGGCGGAGGCTCCATCGGGGGAGGCGGAGGCTCCATCGGGGGAGGCGGTGGATCGATTGGGGGAGGCGGATCGATTGGCGGCGGCGGGGCGGGAGGTGGAATTGCGGGGGGACCGGGGGGTGGTTCTGGAATGGGTGGTGGAATGCCTGGTGGCGGATCGATGGGTCCCCCCGGGGGAATTCCAGGGGCTCCGGGTGGGGGCTTGCCGGGTGGCGGCAGTGGCATGCCCCCCGGAGGCGGAGTGGGAATGCCCGGCGGAGGGATGCCTCCGGGAGGAATCCCGGGGGCCCCCGGTGGCGGCGTCGGCATGCCAGGTGGCGGGATACCGCCGGGTGGTGGCGTAGGGATGCCTCCGGGTGGAGGACTGCCGCCGGGTGGTGGCGTAGGAATGCCTCCCGGCGGGGGACTGCCTCCGGGTGGTGGCGTGGGGATGCCACCGGGTGGAGGACTGCCACCCGGTGGGGGCGTGGGAATGCCTCCGGGTGGAGGATTGCCCCCGGGCGGTGGAATTGGCATGCCTCCGGGTGGGGGATTGCCCCCTGGTGGTGGTATCGGCATGCCCCCTGGTGGCGGAATGCCTCCTGGCGGGACCATTCCCGGTGCTCCCGGCGGCGGCATCGGCATGCCTGGCGGTGGCACTGGGAATCTGCCCCCGGGGTTCACGGGTGGCGGGGGCATGGTCCCTCCTGGTGGTAGTATTCCCGGGGCTCCCCCGGGAGGCATTGGCGGCACTTTCCCCGGGGGTGGATCGATGCCCCCGGGTGGCGGAGGAATTCCGGGAGGAGGAACCGGCGGACTGCCCGGTGGCGGAATTCCCGGTGGTGGACTGCCCGGTGGTGGACTGCCCGGAGGGGGCATTCCCGGAGGGGGCATCGCCGGCGGCGGCTTTCCCGGAGGTGGCGGCGGCATTCCCGGTGCTCCTCCCGGCGCTGGTCTCCCCGGTGGGCCTTCGCTCCCCGGTGGTGGCATTCCTGGGGGTGGCATTCCTGGGGGAGGCATTCCTGGGGGAGGCATCCCGGGTGGAGGCATTGGGGGCTTGCCCGGCGGCGGAATTCCTGGTGGGGGTTCGGGTGGTGGCGGAGTGGTGTTGTAGCCGCCTCCCGGCACCGTCAATCCTGGCGGCGGCCAGATTCCTGGAATCCCAGGTGGGGGCTCGGGTGGGGGCATTGGCAATGTTCCCCCCGGTGGTATCCCCGGTGGAGGAGGCGTTCCAGGGGGTGGAATTCCTGGTGGGGGTGGCATCCCGGGGGGTGGGATTCCAGGTGGAGGTGGCATCCCCGGAGGCGGGAACATCCCCGGTGGGGGTGGTGTCCCAGGTGGGGGAGGCTCAGCCCCTCCGCGGTGAGCTTGAGGGAACTGGTCGGGACAAGCCTTGCGAATGGCCCCCAGGCTTGGACCGATCTGTGGCAGATCAAGCCCAGTCCACGAGACCTATCCAGACCCCGGCAGTAGTCTGCCGGGGTCTGGCTGTTTTTTGCCCCTGCGCTGTTCCGCCGGACTTCACTCGACGGGATGCGCAGTGAGTCCTCCCCAAGGCAACCGCATTGGCCTTGTGATCCGTGGGCGGTGCGAGCGACCCGCCAAGGGGGGGGCGATCAGGATTCCACCGGACTGTTCCCGGTGGGCCGCGAGGCGGTTACGCCTCGGGAATTTGGGCCACCCAGTCCCTGGTGGTTCTCCAACCGGTTTGTTCAATCCGGGCGAACTCCTGTTCAATCGCGGTTCCTTCATAGAAAGAAAGCCAGCCGCGCAGGTGGCGGACCTCGCCGGGGCCGCAATCGGGAAACTGTGGATCCGAATGCAGGCAGGGACAGGGAGGATTGGCCCAGGCCCGCTGACAGGGATCCCACGCGGTGATGATCCAGCGGTCGCCACCTTCCGAACGCACCGCCACGTAAGGCGACTGGAGCACTTTGTTGTCGTTGGTCTGCTGGTCGAAACCTGCGGCCCCCCGCAGCATGACGCAGTTCTGGACGCGCAGATCACTCAGCGGTTGGGGGCTGCCATTGACCAGCCGCAGCGACATCCGAACGGCATCGCGCCCCGCCACCACCCGGGTCCGGAACGCAATGCCGTTGGGGAGTTTGCGTTCGCAGTCGAGGGCCCCCTCGGCGGTGCGCCGCCACTCCAGGCGTTCGAGCGTGATCTCCTGCTTGTCCCAGACGGTGGGGATGTGGGTGTGGGCCAGATAGGTCAGCCCGAGGTTCGACCAGAGGGCCTCGGGAATGTCGGCCACGACATAGCTGGCGGGATCCCAGGGGGTGAAGATGCTGATCTTCGTCTCGCGCTGCGGTTCGATTGCCCCATCGAGAAACCCGATGCGCGGGTGTCGGCCTCCCGGATAGGGAAGCACCAGCAGGGGAGCCTCGGCACCCCGGGGTGGCGCGTTGTCGGGGCTGATTTCGAACTTCGCCAGCGACTGCGTGATGGCCTGCGGGTCGAGCCCGGTGACCTCGCTGATCTCGGCCTGAGTGTACCGGTGATACCAGACCATGTTCTCCAGCCAGGTGCGCAGTTCGTCCTCGGAGGTGGGAGGACGGTTCTGACCCGTCGCGGTCCGGGCGAGCCCAGGCGGGGCTTGTTCGGCGGGCTCGTTTTGCGCCAGGGCTGGCTGGGCCTGTGGAAGCAGCGTGGCGGCCAGGCTGGCAGTCAGCAGGTTCCGGCGGTTCAGTGGGGCGGGAGAGGCGGGATTCACGGGGCGGTGGGAGTCTGGGGTGAGGTGAGCGGTTTTCCTGAAAATGATACCGGGTCGAGGGGTACGGCGGCAGCGTGCTGCGTGTTGCAAACCCCCTCTCAGAATCTATGATTCCACCGCCAGACCGGCCCAAGTTTTCTCCCTCCTGTTTCTCGTCTCCCGAGAGATCTGTCACGTGAGCAACCCCAACGCCCCTGCCACCGACGCGGCCCTGAAAGCGGCCCAAGACAAACTGGACGCCCATGTCCGTGAAATCATCGAGTGGCATTTCAATCCTGCGACGGGCTGCCCCTTTTGGCTCGAGCGGGCCAAGTCGCTCGGGTTTGATCCGCGCAAGGCGGTGCAAACCTACGACGATCTCAAGAAGTTCCCCTCCTTCGAAGACGAATGGTTGCGGGGGGGGCCGATCAGCCGGTGGATTCCCCAGGGACTCAAGGGGAAGGGAGTCTATGTCTTCGAGACCGGCGGAACGACCGGCATTCCCAAGAGCCGGATGCAGATCGACGACTGGAAAACGGACTACGAGAACTTCAGCGATACGCTGCCAGACGACAAATTCCCCAAGGGATCGAACTGGCTGATGCTGGGCCCGTCGGGACCTCGCCGCCTGCGGCTGGCGGTCGAGCATCTGGCCCAGCACCGGGGAGGCATCTGCTTTTGCGTCGATCTCGACCCGCGCTGGGTGGTGAAGCTCATCAAGCGGGGCAACATGAAGGAGATGGAGGCGTACCGAGATCACGTGATCGATCAGGCGCTGACCATCCTGTCGGCGGGCCATGACATCCGCTGCATGTTCACCACTCCCAAGCTGCTCGAGGCGCTCGCCCAAAAGCTCTTCGACAAGGGGTCGAGCATCAAGGAAACGGGCATCACCGGGATCTTCTCTGGCGGAACCGAGTTCACCCCGCAGTGGTACCGGTTCGCGATGGAAGAGCTGCTGTGTGACCCGAACAACCCCGAGTCGGGCCCGGTCTTCATGACCCCCACCTATGGCAACACCCTGATGGGGCTCGCCTGCGGCAAGCCGTTCGACCCTGCCGACAATTACAAGATCACCTACTTCGCCCCGCAGCCGCGGGCGGTGATCGAAGTGGTTGAGTTCAAGGATTACAACACGCTGGTTCCCTACGGCGGCACGGGGCGGGTGAAGCTGACGACCCTCACGAAGGAAACCTTCATTCCCGGCTTCATGGAGCGTGATGAAGGGGAGCGCGAGAAGCCGATTGCCCGCTACCCCTGGGACGGCATCAGCGGGACCCGTCCGTTCCACGAGTTCGCCAAGTCGACCACCGTCGGCGTGTACTAAGTCCCTGAGACCGGGTTCGCACCCTTCCTCAGGCCGAGCAGTGTTCCCGGCGGGGTCGCCATTGCGTGGCTGTCCCGCCGGTCTGTTTCCCCCCCATGAAGAGCAACAGCGGCTGGTTGGCGTTGCTTGCCGCCGTCCTGTCCGCTCCCTCAGACACCTTCCGAGCCCATCGACCACACCAGGTACACCATGATTGATATTCCCGTTCTGCGCTGGGGCAAGCCGTACGACAGCATGGAAAAGCAGGAGGTCGTGCACTTCGAAACCGGCGAACCGGTCGCCCGTGTTTCGCAGGCGAACGGCGCGATGGTGAAGATGGATCGGCGGTTTGCGCAGCGGGCGCGGGACGTGTTGCGGCAGTTCTCGATCGATCAACTGCTGGAGATGATGGCCAAGGCGGGCGATCTGTATCTCAATGCCACCCTGCCGATCGGCAATGGCACGCAGACCCCCGCCGATTTCTGCCGCATGCAGTCGGCCACCACTGGTCTGCCCGAGCACATGGCCGCGTTCAACATGCGGAAAAACCACTTCGTGCTGACGCACATGCGGGAGATTCTCGAAGCCCTCACCCGCGGGCTGCCGTTCGACATTCTTTCGAAGGGTTACGGTCAAGAGAATCGCGGCGTGATGCTCAGTTACCAGGCCAACAGTCCGGTGCTGGGGCTGGTTTTGCCGTCGAACTCGCCCGGTGTTCACACTCTGTGGCTGCCGGCGATTGCCCTGCAGATCGGCTTGGTGTTGAAGCCCGGTTCGCAAGAGATCTGGACCCCCTACCGCATGACCGAGGCGTTCTACCAGGCGGGCATTCCCCGGGAGGCGATTTCGCTCTATCCCGGCGGCCACGACGTCGGCCCCGCGGTGATGGAAGCGTGCGACCGCTCGATGATCTTCGGCGGTCAGGCCACCATCGAGAAGTACGCGGGCAATCCCCGCGTGCAGGTGCACGGACCGGGCTTCAGCAAGATTCTGCTGGGGGACGACATCGTCGCTGACTGGCCCCAGGCCCTCGACATCATGGTCGACCGCATTGTCCTGCACGGCGGTCGCGGCTGTATCAATGCGTCGAGCATCTGGGCCTCGCGGCACACCGCCGAGATTGCCGACGCCATCGCTCAGCGGATCGGCCCGATTGTCCCTCTGCCGATGACCGATCCCAAAGCGTCGCTCGCCGCCTTTACGGTGAAGGGACAGGCCGAAGGGGTGTCGGCCCAGATCGACGAAGGGTGCAGGGAATCGGGAGTGACTGAGGTGACCGCCAAGTACCGCAATGGCCCCCGGCTGGTGCAGCACGAGCGGTGCGACTTCCTGCGGCCCACCATCATTCACGCCACCAGCCCCGAGCCGACGCTGACGCGGGCCGAGTACATGTTCCCGTTTGGCGTGGTGGTGGAATGCCCGCAGGACAAGATGATCAGTGAGATTGGTCCGACGTTGGTCTGCACGGCACTCACGCACGATGCCAAGTGGAAGCAGAAGCTGCTCGACGCCACCAACATCGACCGGCTGAACCTCGGCGAAGTGAAGACGCTGCAGCTCAACTGGCTGCAGCCGCACGAGGGGAACATCATCGACTTCCTGTTCCGCAATCGGGCGGTGCAGACCGAGGCTCCCCCGGCCCATTGATGCCATGCGGTGATTGACCCCTGCTGAACATGCCGGGACGAAGGAGCCGTGCTCTTTCGTCCCGGTTGTTTTTTGCGTGGGTGCCCGGGATGGGGCCGGTGGGGCGAGCCTGTCCTGGTGGCGTCCGTACGCCGTTGCGAGCGCCTCTGTTACGATCTGGACCGCGCCGGGAGGTCGGTTGTGAGACAGCCCAGACCGGAGTCGATGCGAGACTCCATCCCCGTCCAAGATCAACCCGAAGGAATGCCCCATGCAAGTGCCGAAACGTGACGCGGATCGTGTTGGTGCGACCCGAGGGGGGTTGCTCTGGCTGTTCCTGGTTGGGTTGGGGCTGGGCTGGTTGCCCGCCCTGTCTCTGGCCGCTGAGCTGGAGGTGGTTCCGGGCCGCCGGCAGTTGATGTTGGACGATGTGGGACTGGCGCGGCGCGAGGGATTGGTGCGGGTCTTTCATCGGCCCGAGAAACGCGGGGCGGTGGTGCGGTCTCCCCGGGCCGGGCAGGCGATGCAGACCCGCACGGCACCCCTCTGGGACGAAACGCGAAAGAAGTGGCTGCTGTATGTGCTGACCACCGATGAGAACCTGTGGGAGAGTGCCGACGGATTGAACTGGCAGCCGTTGCCGAATCCGAACGTGCGCATCGACATGGCGGTGCGGGATGGGCGCGAACGCGATCCGGCGCGGCTCTTCAAGGCCCCGCTGCTCAATCGCGGGTTCGCCGTGTCGCCCGATGGAATTCAGTGGACTCCGGACGAGACTTCGGCGATTGGCAGTTCCGACGAGGGGAATTTCACCCTGTCACCCACGACGGGGTTGTTCATTCACACGGTGAAACGGGGAGGACCGAATGGTCGGGCGGTGGCGATTGCCACCAGCACCGACTTCCGGCAGTGGACCGATTTGGGGGTGGTGTTCGCCGCCGACGATCTTGATCAGGAGTTGGGACGGCGGAACATCGAGGCCCGGCTGGCCGACAGCACGCTACTGCCGCCGCGCTTTGACGATCCCGCCGACTATCGGGTCGACGTCTACAATATGGGTGTGTTCGAGTACGAGGGGCAGTACCTGGGGCTGCCCGCGATGTTTCATTCCACGGGGAAGGTCCCGAACTATCCCAACACCGATGGCTTTCACCTGGTGCAGGTGGTGCACAGCCGCGATTTGAAGACCTGGTCGCGGGTGGGGAACCGGCAGACGTTTCTGGGACCGTCGCGGGTCGGTTCGGGGGCCTACGACTTGACACAGATCATCAGTCCTTCGGCACCGGTGGTCCGCGGGGATGAGTTGTGGTTCTACTACACCGGTCTGAAGTGGCGCAGCTCGTTCGATTACGAGGGGACGTATCCCCACGGCAAGACCATTTTGCTGCCCGAGCGGAATCGGGATGGCGGCGCGGTCTGTCTGGCGGTCTTGCGGCGGGATGGGTTTGTCTCGCTCGATGCGGGGGAGACCCCGGGCAGACTCACCACCTCGGTTTTCCGGCTGCCAGCCGGGAGTCTGCCGGTGAACCTGGAGGCCCCTCGGGGGACCCTGCGGATCGAGGTGCGCGATGGGCAGGATCAGGTGTTGGCGCGGTCCGCCTTGCTGCGGGGCGACCAGCCGCGTGCCGAGGTCGTCTGGGAGACGGGGGACCTGGCACGTCATGTGGGAGAGCCAGTCTCGCTGCAGTTCGAGCTCGAGAATGGAGCATTCTATTCGTGGTGGATTGAGCCTGCGGGCTGACAGTCTGCAGGCAGACGAGTCCGACGGGGCGGAGCACGGACGCTGGAACGGATGTGGGGGAGTGCGTGATGCCATTGTTCGATGCCTATCTCTTCGTCGATTGGAGTGCCGCGAATGGGGTCTTGCCCGAGCGACCCCGGGCGGATTCTCCGTGGATTGGAGAACGGCTGCGAACTTCGAGCCGACAGATTGAGACGTATCATCGCACGCGCCTCGGGGCGGCGGAACATCTGTGTGAGCGGTTGCGCCGGCATGTGCGTTCGAGACGGCGGGTGCTGGTCGGTTTCGATTTCGCCCTCGGGTATCCAGCCGGGTTGGCCCGGGCGATGGGGTGGCGGGCAGACAATTCCCCCTGGCGGCGGATCTGGCACGAGCTGGCCGAGCGGACCTGCGAACAGACCGGGAACCGCAGCAATCGCTTCGAAGTGGCGGCGCAGTTGAATGAATTGTGTGGAGGCAACCGGCCGGGTCCCTTCTGGGCTCGCCCCGAAAGTGTGGCGATGGAAGCGATTCCGGCCCGGTCGCCCGGGTTTCCGTTTGTGTCGCGCCACGGCGTGGTCCTCGCCCGACGACGGACGACCGAATTGCATCTGCCGCGGACCCAGGAAACCTGGAAACTGGCCGGAATTGGCGCGGTGGGGAGTCAGACGCTGCTGGGGATTCCGATGTTGCAACGGCTGCGGCAGGACCCCGAGTTGGGGCCGGTGTGCCGGGTCTTTCCCTATGAGACCGGATTCAACCCCCAGCTCACCGGGTCGACAGGGCCAGCGATCGTGTGCACTGAAGTCTTCATGGGAGTGGTGTCTCAGGCGACCACCCAGGCGATGAGTCGGGATGCCAGCCTGGTGCGCGATCGGGCCCAAGTGCGGTCGCAATGCCAGTGGGTGGCCCGGCTTGACCGCGCCGGCGAGTTGGGGGCCTGGTTTAGCGAGCCGGTG